>JAYTML010000702.1:0-6001 GCA_043728655.1 Chthoniobacter sp.
CGCGTGGTGCCGGAGTTTTTCCAGGACGCGCCGGTGCTCCCGCTCGCGGAGACGCCGCTCGCCATCATGGAGCGCCTGCGGGAGACCACGCGCGACGCCGATCCCACGGTCGTCCTGCTCAGCCCCGGCGCGGGTTCCGCGGTTTCCAGCGAGCAGTCCTTCCTCGCCCGCCGCATGGGCATCCCCGTGGTGCAGGGCGGGGACCTGCTCGTGCTCGACGACCGCGTCTTTTTGAAAACCGTGCGCGGCCTGGAGCGCGTGGAGGTCATCTACAATCGCGTGGCCGACGCCTACCTCGATCCTCTCGTCTTTCGCAGCGACAGCTACCTCGGCGTGCCCGGCCTGCTGCATTGCGTGCGAAAAGGCACGGTCTCCCTGCTCAATGCCGTCGGTTCGCAGCTCGCGGACGACCGCGCGCTGCTCGCCTTCGCCCCGCAGATCATCCGCCACTACCTCGGCGAGGCGCCCATTCTCCCGACCGTCCCCACGCACTGGCTCGGCGACATCGACCAGCTCGAACTCGTGCTCGACGATCCCGCGCGCTACCGCATCCGCCCGGTCTCCCGCGAGGACACCAGCGGCTCCTGGGAGCGCGCCCATGCGCAGGACCCGGCGCACGTCATAGCCGAGGTGCGGCGCAATCCCGCGCACTTCGTGGCGCAGCCGCGGGAGGAGGGCGCGCCCACGCTTTGCTTCGAGCGCGGGCAGCGCGTGGAGCATAGGCAGGATCACATCGTCTTCGCCGTGCGGTCCGGGGGCGAAAGCGAAAGCGTGCAGGTCTTTCCGGGCGCGCTCACCCGCGTCTTCAGCCGCGCCGATCCGGCCGGCGAATTTGGCTTTGGCTGGACCAGCAAGGACTCGTGGGTGCCCGGCGAACCCGGCGTCAGCTCACCGCTTTCCGTCGTGAGCCGCCGCGCCTCCGATCCCGCGCTGCCCACCCGCCAGGTCACCTCGCGCGTGGCGGAGTCCTTTTACTGGATGGGCCGGTACCTCGAGCGCGCGCATCATCAGGCCTACCTCATCCAGACCATCGAGGCACTGGAAACCGAGGAGCTGAACACCGCCGAGCGCCGCCTCTACCGCCCGATCTGGAACAAGCTCCTCCCCCCGCTCGAAAAGTCCGCCGGCACCTCCCGCCGCTCCATCGCGAACCGCCTCGACCGCTACCGCCTGCTCCTCTCCCCCGAGCCCGGCAGCGTGCTGCGCACCTTCCAGCGCGCGATGTACAACGCCGAGAGCGTGCAGGACAGCCTCTCGCCCGAGGCATGGGCCACCCTCGCCCGGCTGCGCGCCACTTTCGCCCGCACCCGCTTCTCGGAAAAAATCCCCGCCGATCAGCTCGTGCGAGTCACCCGGCGGCAGGCCGACCAGGTCACCCAGCTCATCCCGCAATTCCTCGCCGTCGCCGCCGGCACGATGCTCGCGGACGACGGGTGGGCCTTCTGCCAGATCGGCCTCATGCTTGAGCGCGCGGTCATCACCGCCAATAGCGTCCTCTCCATCGCGCCCGCCCTCCAGGCCCCGTCCGCCGCCGAGAGCAGCCACGCCGGTGAGATCGAGCTTTCCGCTTTCCTCCGCCTCCTCGGCTGCCGCGACGCCTACCGCCGCATCTACCAGATGCGCGCCGAGCCCATCCCCGTCCTCGAGCTCCTCTACCAGCACGCGCAGGTGCCGCGGAGCGTCTTCCGCTGTCTGGAAAGATGCGCGCAGCTCCTGCGGGAGAGCGTGGCCCCCGAGCAGGCCAGCGCCGCCGGAGCGCCCGCCGCGCTCGACTCCCTCCTCAGCATGCTCCAGCGCCTGCACTGGCCCGCCCACCTCCGCCACGCCGCCGATGAAGACGCTCCCCTCACGCCCGGCCCGGCGGCTTCCCCCGACGAAACCGCCGCGCTCGCCCCCCTGCTCCAGCGGCTGCTCGGACAGGTATTGGACGTCCACACGCACCTCGCCGACAGCTTCCTGAATCACCAGGCGCACATCGCCCGGCTCACCCAGCCGATGCTGCCGGGAGTTTGAAAGCAGATGGCGTATCCACGCCAAAGCCCCGGCCGCCTACGCCCGCCCCGCCCGCACACTGACATACGCGCTGTCCCGCAGCAGAAAGCGCCACGGCAGATGCGCCGCCTTGGAAATGCCGACCCGTACATCCGCCACCACCTCGACCGGCTGCGGCGGCGGCAGGAAACCGATCGTCCGCGCCGAGCAGAGGTCGCGGCCGTGGTCGCGGCCATCGACTCCCAGCGCGAGCGCCAGCTTACCCGGCCCGGAGCAAAGGGCGCGCGGATGCGCCAGCGGCGTCCGGCGATGGGCGAGCCGCCGCCGGGTCATCGCCGCGACGCCGCGCGTGGGCTCGATCGCCCGGAGGAGCACAAAGCCGTCTTCGCTCCCGCCCTTGATGAGCACATTCAGCAGCCAGTACATCCCGTAGTTGAAATAGACATACGCCGCGCCCGCCCGATGCCGCGCCACAAACTCCCGCGCGCTCGGCCGCGCAAAGGTGTGGCACGCCTCGTCCTGCACCGCCGCATACGCCTCCGTCTCGACGATGATCCCCGCGCACCGCTTCCACACCAGCTCGCACCCGATCAGATCGCGCGCGCACGTCACCGGATCGCGGGTGAAAAAGGATCGGTCGAGCATGCGGACAAAGCCAATCGCACAGCCACCGGTGGAAGACCAGCCCGCGCCGAACTCTCCGGTTGACAGACCACCCCACCCCCACCATAGTCGCGCTCCTTTTTCCCCGCGATTCGTGTCTCACCGCCTTATGACCAGCTCTCTCCTCGACGAAGCCTTCAAAATCATCACCAGCCAGCAGATTCTGGTCAACGTCGTCTCAAAGCGCGTCCGCCAGCTCAGCGCCGGCCACCGCCCGATGATCGAGACCGGCCCGCGCATGGGCTTCTCCGACATCGCGCTGACGGAGATCATTCAGGGCAAGCTGACGTGGGAACCGGCCCCCTCGATGGACGGCGCGGCGCCGGCCAAGAAGGGCAAGTAAGCGCCCGTGGCCAAAGCGCCCGCACGGGTGGCGGATATCTCGGTCAACCGCAAGGCGCTGCGGGAGTATCACATTCTGGAGAGGTTTGAGGCCGGGTTGGAGCTCAAGGGCACCGAAGTGAAGTCGATCCGCGGCGGGCTGGCGAACGTCAGCGGGGCGTTTGCGCGGGTGGAAAACGGGCAGGTCTTTGCGTACGACGTGGATGTGCAGGCTTATGCACGCGCGAGCTTCAGCCAGCACGAGCCAAAGCGGCAGCGCCGCCTGCTGCTGCACAAGCAGGAGATCGACCGCCTCTTCGGGCTGACGCAGATCAAAGGCCACACCCTCGTGGTGCTGCGGATGTACTGGAAAGACGCCCGCGTGAAAATCGAGCTCGGCGTCGCCAAGGGCAAGGAGGCCTCCGACAAACGCCAGGATCTCAAGGACCGCGCGGAACAGCGCGAGACAGACCGCGAAGTCGCCCGCTTCAACAAGAAGCACGCGTAGCGCGTGCGCCATTGCGCGCCGCACGCGGCGGCATACACTGCGCGCGTCTCATGAATACTCCGCTCTCCCGCTGCATCGCGCTCCTTTTCGCAGTCCTCTCCCTCACCGGTTGCGACCGGAAAGAACGCGCCTCGACCCGCCGGGAAGCGCCCTCGTCCGATGTGGCTCCGGAGCCGGACGCCACCGCTCCCGCGCCCTCGGAAACCGCACCCGCAGCCTCGCCCGAGGCACCCGCACCGGCCGCCCAGCCGGCGACTTCCGCAGCCGACGCCGCCTTCCTCGCGGAGATGAAAGACCCGGCCGTCGTCGAAGCCCCGCCCAAGCCGGCGGACGATCGCGCCGCGTATGAGGAGTGGTTCAAAAAATACCAGCTCGACCTCAACGACCCGACCATGCTCGACGGCGACGCCGACAACGACGGCTTCACGAACCGCGACGAGTTCCTCGCCGGCACAAACCCGCGCGATGCCGCATCTCACCCCGAGGCGAAAGCCGCGCACCCCGCGATCCGGCTCAAGGAATACAACGAGGTGCGCCTCCCGCTCGTGCTCGAGTCCGTCAGCGGTGACAAGGCCGTCATCCGCCGCACCGACGGCGGCGAGGCGCGCACCGAAACGGTGCGCGCGGGCGACATGCTCCCCGGCTTCCCGCTGCGCGTGGCCAGGCTCGCCGAGCGCCAGCAGATCGACAAGGACGGCAACCCGATGGACCGCTCGCAGGTCGTCCTCGAAGACCCGATGACGAAGGAAACCATCACGCTCGTGAAGGGTCTCCCCGCGAAAACCTCTGCGAGCTACGCCGTGCTCGCGTCCGACGATGGAAAGACCACCCTGAAAGTGCGCGCGGGCGAAGTCTTCGCCTGGCCCGGAGTGGCCGGCGCGACCTACCGCGTCGTGGACCTCAGCCGCGACCAGATCGTCCTCCAGCAGCAGGAGACGCGGAAGATGTGGACGATCTCCCGGCAGTGATTCACGCCGGGCGCGGGCGGCGCCATTCGTGGAGAAAGACGGCCGCGCACGCCGCCAGCAGGGCGAGATCGCGCAGGATGAGCAGCCGGTAGTCGGGAGTCGTCTCCTCCCGGCCAAAGCATCCGCACGCGATGTTCAAGCCGCGCCACCATGCGCTGCCGATCGCCGCGAGAAACACCGCAGTCATCCCGGTCATCGCCGCCGACGCGCCGAGCGCCAGCCGACGGTCAAAAACCGCGAGGGCGGCCGTGATTTCCAGCCACGGCAGATAGACCGCGAGCAGCACCGCGAGATCCGGCGAGGGCAGCAGCTCGTAGTTCTGGATCGCGATGGTGAAATCCTGCGTCGCCGGGCGGCCGTGGGTGAAATCCCAGACCTTCACCGCACCCGCGGCGAGAAAGACGGCGGCGACCGCGAACCGCAGCAGAGCGATCACTTTCCCTCCCATGCCGCCCACCCTCCCTTCAGCACATACACGCCGCCGATCTTCAGCTCCGTGCGGATGCGCTCCGCCACGGCCTGGCTCGTATCGCAATTCCCACCGTCGCAATACACGACCAGCGTCTTGTCGGCGTCCCACGCGTCGAGGAACGGTCCCACGAGCTTGCTCCACTCGTCCTCATTGAGCAGCAGCGCGCCGGGGATGTGCGTCCGCTCATACTTCGCCCGGGAGCGCGCATCGACCCACTGCACGCTGTCGCCCCACATCCGCGCCGTCGCCAGCCGCACCTCGCCCGGCGCGAGCGGCTCTTCCTTGTTCCACTTCAGCTGGATCGCGCCGGAGACCAGCGCGGGCAGCAGCGCGAGCGCGAGCACGAGCGCGAGTTGGCGGGCGGCACGGGCGATCATTTCACCCGCGCGTGGATCGTGTAGGTGCGCGGCGCGTCCGCCGGGAAATCCGTCTGAACGCTGATCTCCGCCGACTCCTTCTGCGCGGTGTCCGCCGGCGTCACGGAGACCACATACTGCTCACCGGCCTTGATGGTTTCCAGCTTCGCTGGCAGCCGCGGGTTCGAGGAGACGACGCTCTTGATGCGCACCCGCTGGCCCGCGTCCGCCGTGATCTGCACGGTCTTTGCCGCGCCCGGCTCGCCCCTTTTCCAAAAGACCAGCGCCGGCGCGACCGTCAGCGGATCGTGGATCATGACGCGCAGGTCGAGGAGCACGGGCGCCGTCGGCGCATCGTCCGTCCGCACCTCGACCGTCTTCCGCTGCGGCCCCTGGCGGTCGCCGAAAACGAAGCGCGCCACCACCTCGCCCGCCTCGCCGGGCGCGTAGGTTTTCTTTTCCAGCCGCGCCGTCGTGCAGCCGCACGAGGAGCGCAGCGTCTTGATCGTCACCGGCGCCGCGCCCACGTTCCGAAACGCGAAGTGCGCCTCGATCTCCCCGTCCGCCGGCGTCCGCTGAAACTGCTGCACCAACCGGTCCCACTTCAGCTCCGCCGAGCCGCGCACGGTGAGCAGCAGCAGTGCGGAGAGGAAAGCGAGGGCGCGAAGGGACATGCGCGCTTACTTATTGATGCGGGCCGAAATTGGCAACCCGCGCGAGC
>JAYTML010000703.1:0-4107 GCA_043728655.1 Chthoniobacter sp.
TGATCGTGCCTTTCGTCACCTTGGGATTCCCGTTTTCGTCCATGCCCAGAAAATTGCCGAGGCCGATCACGCGGTCGTCCTGCGGGATGATTCCCTGCGCGTTCAGCCAGGCAGTCAGGCGCGGGGTTCGGGCGAAAGGATTGAGCAGGACAAAAACGCGCCCCTTCTTCTGCCAGAAGTCTTCCAGCAGCTTCATCTCAATCTCGGTGAAGTCGTGCTTCGGCCCGTTGATGATGAGGGTGCGCGCGTCGTCGGGGACTGCGGCGATGTTGAGCAGATTGATCGTCGCGGACTGGATGTTCTGGCGCTTCAGGCTTTCGGCGAAAATCTTGAGTTCAGGACTGTCGAGGTCGGGTTCCCCGTGGCCACCGACTGCGTAGATTTTGTTCGGCTTGCCTTCGGTCAGTTCCAGCAGCGCGCTGGTGATCGCCTGCTCGCCCTTGAAGGCTTTGATGCGCGGCTGCGTCTGGCCCATCATCATCGACATCTGATCCGGCATGTCGAAGTCCGCCATGTCCGCCGCGTTCACAAATTTACTCCGTCCGTCGTAGTCGAGGATGACGATGTTCTCGTTCGCGCCGAACTTGTACTTCGTCTGGAGATCCTGGGCGCGGGTAAGGCTGCGAAAGGGGTCGATGTACTCCGCGGTGAACTTCTTCTTCGAAGTGAACTCAAACTCCCGCAACAGGGCCTGAAGATCTGGCACGATCTCCCCTGCGCTGGAAAAGAAGATCACGGCGCGCACGGGCTTCTTGAGATGGGTGAGGAGATTGGTCGTTTGCGAACTCAGGGCAAACTTGCGGTCGCGGGAGTAGTCCCAGCGTTTGAAATGACGGAAGCTCAGGTAATTGAGCATCGCGATAATGCCAGCGACGATCACTAGCTGGAGCACGACGTTCAGGCCGATCTGGATTCGGTGGATCGTCACGTTCTTCGGTTTGGACGGGGCAGGGGATTCTGTAGCCATACGGGGATAAGTGCGTGTGGTTGGGTAAGGGTCAGGCTTTCCACTTCCGATACTGGAAGACCTGGAGGGTGATGAAGAGGACGAGTGTCGTCATGGAGAGATACCAGACGATGGGGCGCGAATCGATGATCCCCTTCGAGTAGTCCTGCATGTGCTGGAGAGTGGAGATGTAAGAGAAGAGGTCTTTGATCGCCGGGGCGGTGAGGTTCAGGATTTCCGGCAGGAAACCGACGAAGAGCAGGAGCGTGATGGTGGTGAACGAAATCGTCGCCGCGTTGATCTGATCCTTGGTCAGCGCGGAGGCGAGGCATCCCACGGAGCAGTAGAAGGCACCGACAAGGAGAAGCAGAAGGTAGGTGCCCCAGTAGGCGCCGGCGGCACTGACGGCTGCCTTGCCGGTGATGTATTGGAATGCGGCGAAGGAGCAGAGGGTCGGCGACCAGAGGATGCAGTAGAAGATGAGGACGCCGAAGAACTTCGCCAGCACGACCTGGGAGTCCCTGACCGGTGCGGTGGTCAGTGTTTCAAAGGTGCCCATGCGGAACTCCTCGGAGTAACTCCGCATGGTGATGAGCGGGAAGCTGAGGATGAAGGGGAACCAGAAGATGGCGGGTGAGAAAAAGGCTTCGACGATGGTGATCTCGGTCGGGTAGCCGTTCATCACGTTGATCTGGCTGAAGAAATTGAATCCTGAGAGCAGCAGGAAATAAAACAGCACGACGTAGGCGATGGGTGAGTAGAAGAAAGACTTCACCTCGCGGGAGAGGAGGGTAAGGAAGATTTTCATAGGCGGCTTGGGCGGGCGGGAAAGTTTTGAGACTGGCTATGTGCGGCGAAGGCGGAGGTCTTACTCTTAATCTTAATCATTCGGTCAGGCCGGATTAAGATTAAGAGTAAGATTAAGATTAAGAGAAGTCGGTTAGCTGTCGGAGTGCGTCAGCTCGACGAAGACATCCTCCAGGGTCGGGCGGCGGCGGGTGAGTTCACGGACCTGCCAGTGCCTGTCATTGGCGAGGCGCAGGGTTTCCTCGCAGGGGTCTGCGTTCGCGTCGAGCTTGAGCTGGAAGATGCTGTATTCGCCGTCCTTTTCCTCGGTCACGTCCTTGACGCCGGGGATCTTTCCCAGCAGTTCGCGCCCGTTGGCCGCGCCTTTGGCTTCGAGGCGCATGTGGCCGGCGGCGCGGTGGTTCTTGAGCAGGTTTTCAGCGGTGTCGCTGGCGCGGATCTCGCCTTTGTGGATGACGATGACGCGCGAGCACATGATCTCGACCTCGGGAAGGATGTGCGTCGAGATCAGGACCGTGCGCTTGCCGCCGAGGTTCTTGATAAGTTCGCGGACCAGGCGGATTTGGTTCGGGTCGAGGCCGATGGTGGGCTCGTCGAGGATGAGCACCTCGGGGTCGTGGACGAGCGCGTCCGCGAGGCCCACGCGCTGGCGGTAGCCTTTGGACAGGGAGCCGATGATGCTCCGCTCGCGGTCGCGCAGGCTGCACAGTTCCAGCACGTCGCCGACGGCCTGCTTCACCTTTCCGCCTGCCACGCCTTTGAGGTTCGCGCGGTAGCGGAGGTATTCGCCGACGCGCATGTCCGTGTAGAGCGGGGTGTTTTCAGGCAGGTAGCCGATGCGTTTCCGCGTCTCGACGGACTGATCAAAGACATCGAACCCTGCGATGCTCGCCGTGCCGGAGGTGGCTGGGAGGTAGCTGGTGAGAATCTTCATTGTCGTGCTCTTGCCCGCGCCGTTTGGCCCGAGAAAGCCGACGATTTCGCCCTGCGCGACCTCGAAGTTGAGTTGGTTGATTGCGGTGAAGCCCGCGAAACGTTTGGTCAGGTTTTCGACTTTGATCATGGGGAAAGTTCTATTTCGCGGTGAGCTGCACGGTTTCGCTTTGGCGGAAATTCCGCCCGTTGGCGCGGCGCACGAGGTTGACGGTGAAATCGACCTGCGAGCCGCTGTCCACCGTCCGCAGCAGTTCTTCGATTTGCCGTACGGAGGCGACTTCGTAGCGACCGAGCTGCGTGATGACAAGCCCCTGCTTCAAGCCCCCGACCTCGGCCACGCTGCGCGCGTCCACGTCCGCGATGAGTACGCCGCCGCCCGGCTCCACGCCCAGCGTCTCCGCCAGTTTCGGCGTGACGTCCTGGAGGTGGAGCCCAAAGAACCGCCGCGCCAGCGACCGCGCCTGTTCCGCCTCCTGGGCGGCCTTGGGGTTGGCGGCGATCTTTTTGAAATCCACCACGCGATCCCGCACGACCTCGCCGGGAATGGCGAAGCCCAACCCCTGCGTCGGCACGCCCTGCGGGGTGAATGCCATCTTCACGGAACTGACGCCGACGAGCTTGCCGGCGAGGTCCACGAGCGGCCCGCCGCTGTTGCCCGGATTGATCGCCGCATCCGTCTGGATGAGGTTTTTGTACTCCGTTTCGCCGAGCGCCACGGTGCGGTTCTTCGCGCTGAGGATGCCGCGGGCCACGGAGCTGCCGTAGCCGAGGGGATTTCCGAGCACGAGCACGGACTGGCCGAGGTGGTTGGGCGAAAGCTCGGCCAGATTGATGAAGGGGAGCGGGTCCTTCGTGTCGATCTTGAGAAAGGCGAGGTCGTACTCCGGCGAGCCGGCGATGTAGCGGGCGGTGTAGGTTTTTCCGTCGTTGGTGGTCACGGAAATCTTCAGCTCGGCGGCGCGCTCGACGACATGCTCATTCGTGACGATGTAGCCGCTCGCATCCACGATGAATCCCGAGCCGAGGCTCTGGACCTTTTGCGAAAGCACGCGCGGCCGGCGCATCGGGCCGCCAAAGAATTGGTTGAACAGCTCATCCCGGGGGTCGCGCACCGTGCGCTGCACCACGCGCTCGGTGTTGATATTCACGACGGCGGGCATGGCCTTGGCCACGGCGACGACGGAGGGCTCGCTGGCGGGATCGGTCTGGGCGCCGACAGGGCCGATGGCGGCGCACGCGGCGAGGAGGAGGAGGAGTGGGCGGAGAGTCATCTTTGAGTTGGGGCAACGTCAGACAGCCGGGAGGCGCGGATGTTTGAAAAATATCGCGCGCCTGGAGCGGCTCCGCGCTCCGGACTTGCAGGGCGAGCCCCGCGGCTGATAGACGATCCCGCGTTTCAGCGGGCAATCCGCTCCCCC
>JAYTML010000704.1:0-3878 GCA_043728655.1 Chthoniobacter sp.
AGCGTGCGGATGAAAGCCGAGCGGTCCCCGCCGAATTCCTCGCGGATGATCGTCGTCACGCGCTCATCGAGGAAATAGTCCGGGATTTGGAACTGCTTCCCCTTGAATTCCTGCAAAATCAGCAGCCGGTCGATCAGGTCATTGATCGCGGCGAGACGGATTTCCTTCACCTTCGCCATCAGTTCCTCGCCCTTGTAGGTGTCCTTCGCCGCCCGCTCCTTCGAGGCCACCAGCTCCCGGACTTGGGAGAAAGTGACGACCTCGTTGTTCACCACGGCTGCGATGCCATCGAGCACCTCCTGCGCGCGGAGCGGCGCCATGAGGGCGAGGATGAGCGCGACTGCGGCGAGGAGCGGAGTGGGACGAAAGGGAAGTCGGGACATGGAAGCGCGGGCGTGGTTTGAGGGCCGGAAAATTCGGGAGCGGCGAGCGTAAAAGGCGCGGGGTCGAAGTCAAGCGACTGGCAGCGGTCCGGATTCAAAGTCCCGCGGCGAAAACGCGGCTGGCCTTTTCCCCGCCCGCGCGTGAATCTCCGCGCGGCTGGCAGATGATCGCTGCGGAAAGGCGCGAGCTTTTTCCGTAGAGGAAAGTCCGAACACCACAAGGCAGCATGCCGCGTAAAACACGCGGGGGCGCACGGCGAAAGCCGGGCGCGACGGAAAGTGTCACAGAAAACAAACCGCCCGCAGCGCAAGCCGCGGGTCAGGGTGAAAAGGCGGGGTAAGAGCCCACCGCCCGGCGCGCAAGCTCCGGGGCACGACAAACCCCATGCGGTGCAAGACATAACAGGGAGTCCGGGCCGCCTGCCCGCTGCGCGCGAGCGCGGCAGCTCCCGGGTAATAGTCGCACCAGCACTCCGCGAGGAGTGCGGCGGTCCGCTTCGGCGGGCTGAGAGAAATGATCATCACCCGGCGCGGGCGACTGCGCCGGGACAGAATTCGGCTTATCGCCAGCCACATGGGAAGGCGCTCTCCGCGAGGAGGGCGCCTTCGCCTTTTTCGCTTGAGCGCGTGCGGCGTTGCGGCTGACTGCGCGGATGAGCAAGACCGCGCAATACTGGATCGTGAAAACGGAGCCCACCGCCTACTCGTGGGCGGATTTCGTGAAAGAAGGGCGCGCTGCCTGGACGGGCGTGCGGAATTTTCAGGCGCGGCTGAATCTCCGCGCGATGCGCAAAGGCGACACGGTCCTTTTCTATCACAGCGTGGTGGGAAAGGAGATCGTCGGAATCGCGCAGGTGGCCGCCGAGGCGTATCCCGATCCCACGGCGACGGAGGGCGACTGGTCGTGCGTGGATCTCACGCCGGTGCGGGCGCTGAAACGGCCTGTGACGCTCGACGGGATCAAGGCCAGCGCGAAGCTCCGCGCGATAAAGCTCGTGACGCAGTCGCGCCTCTCGGTGCTCCCGCTCACGGCGGAGGAATACGCGGAGATCGTGCAGCTTTCGGGGACGAAACTGCGGGGCGCTTGACATCGCGGGGTGCGCCGGAAAGTTTCGACCCCGCATGAAAGAACTGGCTGCGTTCCTTTTACTCATCGTCCTCGTCGTGGTCGGCTGGAACCAGCCGTACAAGGCGCACCTCGATGGCATGATGGGCAAACCGCCGCCGGCGACGCCTGCTCCCGCAACTCCTGCGGCAGCACCGCTGCCGGCACATGCGGCGACTGCGGCCCCGCTGCCGCCCGTCGCGCAGGCTGCTCCCGCGGCGACCCCTGCGCGGGATGCCTCGTGGATGTGGAAACACACCGCGATCGATGCCCCGCCGCCCTCGACGGACAAACCGGCAGGAGGAAAACGTGGCCGCTAAAATCGGGGGCTGGCTGCTGTATCTGGCCGTCGTCGCCGGGGTGATCTTCATCGGCTGGAATGAGCCGCTGCGCTACCGCTTCCTCTCGCGTGCGACGATCGACGCGATCGAGAATCCGCCGCCACCGGCGACTCCGCCGCCCGATCCGGCAAAGGCCACGCCGCCGCCCGGCGCGTGGATGAAAGACCCGGCCCGCACGAACCCGCTGGACACGCGAGCGGGCGGCAGTGGTCCCGGGCCGGTGCGCGGACCGCGCTGACGGGGAGACTTGCGGGCGCGGCTAATTTTTCAGATTTCCTCCGGGCTGCATGTACCTCCCCAAGCCCACTCCTCCGGCGTTCACCGTCGCGCGCTGGGTTTTCTCAAAGGCGCTGGGAGCAGTTTTTTTCTGCGCGTTTGCGTCGCTGCTCACGCAGGTGCGCGGGCTGATCGGCGAGCATGGCGTCGCGCCCGCGCGGCTGCTTTTGGACGTGGCCTGGCAGCAGCTCGGCGTGTCGGCGCTGTGGAATCTGCCGACGCTGTGCTGGCTGGGTGCCAGCGACGGGATGCTTCTGGGGATTTGCGTGACGGGCGCGGCCGTTTCGCTGGCGCTGATCCTCGGCGTCGCGCCGGGTGGCTGCTCGCTGGTGCTGTGGGGGCTGTACCTTTCGCTGGTCTCGGTGAGCAGCCCGTTCCTCGATTTCCAATGGGACGGCCTGCTGCTGGAGACGGCGCTGCTGGCGGCGCTGGCGCTGCCGTGGCGGCTGCGCCCGGACTGGGAGGCGCCCGCGCCGCTGCCGCGCTTTGGCCGACTGCTCCTGTGGTGGCTGCTCTTCCGCCTGATGTTCGAGTCCGGCGCAGTGAAGCTGGCGAGCGGCGATGAAACATGGCGCTCGCTGACCGCGCTCGACTTTCACTTTGCCACGCAGCCGCTACCGCTGTGGACGGCGTGGTTCGCGCATCAGGCGCCGGCGTGGATGCTGCGCGGGGCCGGCATCATTCTTTTCGCGTTCGAGCTTGTCGTGCCGTGGCTGATCTTTGCGCCGCGCTCCTGGCGGCATGCCGGCGCGTGGGCGCTCATCTCCCTGCAACTGGTGATCCTCGCCACGGGGAATTACGCCTTTTTCAATCTCCTCACGATCGCGCTCTGCGTGCTCCTTTTCGACGACGCCGCATGGCCCCGCCGCTGGCGCGAGCGGCTGCTGTCCGGGGTGGTTTGGAAAACGCACCCGGACCCAAAGCGCACGCGCATTCTCGCATTCGCCGCCGGCGCAGTGGCGCTGCTCTCGCTGCAGCCGCTGCTCCAGACGGTGGGGCTGCCTGTCCGCTGGCCAAATCCGGTCGCACCGCTGCGGAGCTTCAATGGCTACGGGCTCTTCGCCGTGATGACAAAAGAGCGCCCGGAGATCATCGTGGAGGGGAGCAATGACGGCGTGGTCTGGCAGGAATACGGATTCAAGTGGAAGCCGGGCGACGTCCGCGAGCGGCCGCGGCTCGCCGCGCCCCATCAGCCGCGGCTGGACTGGCAGATGTGGTTCGCGGCGCTGGGCGGACGCCAGCGGAATCCGTGGATGGGCGCATTCCTCTCGCGCCTGCTGGAGGGCCGGCCCGAGGTGCTCGGCCTGCTGAAGACCAATCCCTTTCCCAATCATCCGCCGCGCTACGTCCGCGCGCTTCAATACGACTACCGCTTCACGCGCTTCGGCGAGGGCGGCGCGTGGTGGCACCGGGAGGTGAAAGGGATCTACTATCCCGCGATCACGCTGGGTGCCGGGCCGTCGCAAATGCCCCACGCGGCGAAATGAGGGCTTGCCGACGGAGTGAATGGAGTGAAGTTTTTTGAAGAAAATGAGATGGACCGCCGTCTCATTCCAATGAATCCAATACTGCCATGAACTACCTCACCTCTCTCCGAGCCCTCACGATTGCCGGAGTCGTTTTCGCCGCACCCGCGACCGGCTTCAGCAAGGACAAGCACTCGCACGGCTCGTCCCACGCACACGTTTACGTGGAGCCGTACTGCGCGCCCCACTACTCTTCCCGTCCGTCGATCAGCCTCGGGTTTTACACCACGCCCTCCTACTACCGCTC
>JAYTML010000705.1:0-5521 GCA_043728655.1 Chthoniobacter sp.
ACGCCGCCGATGATGATGCCGAAGCAGAAGCCGCTGAAGCCCGCTCCGCCGATGGCTCCGAGTTGCGCGCCGGTGAAGCCGAATTCCTTGGCCCAGTTATCGAAGATGCCGCCGCGGATGGCGAAGCCGACGCCTGCGGCGAGGATGGCCATAAAGCCAGCCCAGAGGAGCCGCTTGGCATTGGGCGCGATGCCGGGGTCATTGGTGTCTGCGATGTTATCTAGTGTGCTCATGGATTGGGTGTTTGGGCTTTGGGGTTGATTTGGTGTCTGATCATGATCTTGCTCAGACGTTGCCCGAGTGGGCGGGGACTGGGATCAAGAGTAAGAGGGGTACTTAGATGCTCCAGGCGGGCAGCTTCACGATCTTGCCGCCGGCGAGGGCGGATTCGTGGGCGCAAAGCCCGACGCTGGTCCAGTTGGCGGATTGCTTCGCATTTGGAAACGGATCGCGGTCACTCACAAGGGCGTCGATCATCTCATGCACGAGGTGCGGGTGGCTGCCGCCATGTCCGCCGCCTTGCACGAAGCTCAGGTGCGACTTTTTGCCTTTGGCACCATAGACGCCGCCGGTGGTGAAGGCCTGGATCGGCTTCGGCAGTCGCTTTGCAAAATCCGGCGTCTTGACCTTCTTCGGGATCTTCGGCTCGGGGAGCTTGGCCGTGTGGATGACGAGTGGCTCATGCTCGATGAGCGGCCATTCCACGGACGCCTTGCTGCCATAGACGTCGATGCTCTCCCGATACTGCCGGGCGGTGTCGAAAAGGCTGCGAATGATCCGGGCGTTCACGTCCGTGTTGGCAAACTTGATGTGCGCCGTCTCGACCGCGAAGGGCGAGCCGTAGTGTTTGATGAGTTCCTTGCGCACCGTGCCGGAGCCGAAGCAGCTCACGTATTCCGCGGACTGGCCGATCATGCCGGCGACGGGGCCCACGCAGTGGGTGGCGTACCACATCGGCGGGAGGCCGGGCCAGTAGTTGGGCCATCCGTCCATGTCCTGCTGATGGCTGGCCTGCACGAACTGGAGCTTCCCGAGCTTCCCGGTATCGAGCAGCTCCTTCATGTAGAGATACTCCCGCGCATACACCACGGTTTCCGCCATCATGTATTTCAGACCGGTCTTTTTCACGAGGTCCACGATCTGTTTGCACTCCGCCACGCTCGTGGCCATCGGCACGGTGCAGCTCACATGCTTGCCTGCCTTCAGCGCGGCGATGGACTGCCAGCCGTGGTCGGGGATCGGCGAATTGATATGCACGAGGTCCACGGCGGGATCCTTCAGCAGGTCTTCAAATTTCGTGTAGCGGTTCTCGATGCCGTAGGCGTCGCCGACTGCGTTCAGCTTCTCCGGTGTCCGCTGGCAGATCGCGTACATGTTCGCGTTCGGATGGCGTTGGTAGATGGGGATGAACTCCGCGCCGAATCCGAGTCCGACGATCGCGACGTTGATTTTCTTTTTCGACATGAGTGAGGAGGGCGGTGGGAAAAGGGTGGGCCGGTGCTGGGGGCGAAGCGCGCAGGATCAGAGCGGGGTGGGAAATGGGTGTCAATGTGGAAAAGGCAGCGCCGTTCCCGCCTTGCGGGCGACGGCTGTTGATCTAATAGACTCGCCTCCGCCGCGGTTGTTGCGGTGCATTCATGAACCCGCTATCTCTCCGCGCCATGCCGTTCCCCCGCCTGCTCGCCGCCTTCGTTTTCGCCGTCTCGGTTTCGGCATTCGCTGCGGAAGACACCTTCATCGAGTCGGCCGCGGCGGGGCCGGACTTTGAGGTGCAGGGTGAGTATGTCGGCGAGGGTTGCGCCGCGCAGGTCATCGCGCTGGGTGGCGGAAAGTTTCGCATCGTCGGCTGGAGCAAAGGGCTGCCCGGCACCGCGGCGGACGTGGAGAAGAAGGTGGAGGTCGATGCACAGCGCGAGGGGGACAAGGTGGTTTTCAACGGCAGCGGGTGGAAGGGCGGGATCGAGGGAGGGCAGATCAAGGGGACCAGTGACGAAGGCCAGTCCTGGACGCTGAAACACACGCTGCGCGAGTCTCCGACCCTCGGCGCCAAGCCGCCCGCAGGCGCGACGGTCCTTTTCGACGGCACCAGCGCCGAAGCGTGGGCGGGCGGCAAAATGGACGACCGCAAGCTGCTAAGCGCCGGCACCAAGTCGAAGAAGGAATTTGGCGACTGCACGCTGCACATCGAGTTCCGCACGCCCTTCAAGCCGGCGGCGCGCGGGCAGGGGCGCGGAAACAGCGGCGTGTATCTGCAGGACCGCTATGAGTGCCAGGTGCTCGATTCCTTTGGCCTGAAAGGCGAGAACAACGAGACGGGCGGCATCTACACCATCTCCGCGCCGAAGCTGAACATGTGCTTCCCCCCTCTCTCGTGGCAGACCTACGACATCGACTTTGAGGCCGCGCGCTACGACGGGGACAGGAAGGTGAAAAACGCCGTGATGACCGTGAAACTCAACGGCGTCCTCGTGCAGGATCGCGTGGAAGTGCCGAAGACCACGACCGCTGCGGGCCGCAAGGAAGGCCCCGAGCCCGGCCCGATCCAGCTCCAGAACCACGGCAACCCGGTCTTTTACCGGAACATCTGGGTCGCCGAGAAAAAGTGACCGCACAAGCTCACCCGGCCCGCCCGCTCCTAATTGCCAATTCCTTTCCTATCTATGAAAACGCTCACGCTACCCACGCTCCTCGTCGTCGCCCTGACCGCCCTCGCGCTCCCGCTGCGCGCGCAGCAGGAAATCAAATGGGACAAGACTGATCTTGGGCCGTTTCACACCGGCTGTTTCAAGGTGAGGGACCAGGTCATCGCGAAAGGCATCGCGATCAAGGTCGGCGGCGCGGACAGCCCGGCGACCGTCCTTTTCGACCCTGAGCTGCTGCGCGTCGGCGCGGCGTGGACGGGCGGCTTCATCAAGTTCCCGCGCGGCCGCGGCGGACTCGAAGGGCAGATCGCGCCGGCGGGCGACGTAACATTTTCCACGCCCTACCTGACCGGCTGGAGCGCGGGCGAAATCGCCGACGATCCCAGGGAAAAGCACCAGGGCCATCTCCCGAACGATGTCGCGAAATACCGCGGACTCTATGTGAATGGCGACAAGGTCATCCTCAGCTACACGGTCGGCAAAACCGCCGTGCTCGAGCTGCCGGGCGCCGAGGTGAAGGACGGCGCGCTGATCCTCTCCCGCACGCTCGCGCTCGGCGCGGGGCCGGCGGTGACGATGCTGCTGGGCGTGGGCGAAACGCTCACGGCCGTGGAAGGCGCGGCAGGCGCGAAAGTCGAGCAGACCGCGGATGGCAAAGCCGTGCTGCGCTTCCCGGCGCGGCTGAAGGCTGCGACTGTCCGGGTGCTCATTCTGCCGGGCAAGCCAGGCGAAACGCAGACGCTGGAATCCTCCAAGACCCCCGTGCCTGACCTCGTGGCGCTTTGCAAAGGCGGGCCCGCGCATTGGGGCGCGGCGATCGAGACGCAGGGCAAACTCGGCACGGGCGACGGGCCGTACGTCGTGGATGAAATCACCGCGCCGGATGACAACCCGTATGGCTCCTGGCTGCGCTTTGGTGGGCACGATTTTTTCCCCAATGGCGACGCCGCCGTGGTGAACATCAGCGGCGACGTGTGGATCGTCAGCGGACTCGACGACAAGCTGGAGCACGTGAAGTGGAAGCGTTTTGCCACCGGCCTTTTCCAGCCGCTCGGTTGCAAGGTCGTGGACGGCAAAATCTACGTCACCTGCCGCGATCAGATCACGCGCCTGCACGACCTGAATGGCGATGGAGAGGCGGACTACTACGAAAACTTCAACAGCGACTGCGTGGTCACCGACAACTACCACGAGTTTGCCCTCGATTTGCAGACGGACTCGAAGGGCAACTTCTACTTCGCGAAAGGCTCGCCGTGGACGCCCACGAACATGAGCCCGCATCAGGGCACGATGCTCCGCGTTTCAAAAGACGGCTCGAAAATGGAGATCATCGCCACCGGCCTGCGCGCGCCGAACGGCCTCGGCATGGGGCCGAATGACCTGCTCACTTGCAGCGACAACCAGGGCCACTGGATGCCGGCGAACCGGCTAAACATCATCAAGCCCGGCGGCTTCTACGGCATGACGCCCGCCGCGCACAAAGTGCTGAAGCTCAAAGCCGCCGACGGCACCGAGTTCGAGGCGAACCCGAGCAGCGCCGAGGATCGCGCGAAATTCAAAACGGATTTCTGGGGTAAAGGCGAGACGCCCAAGCCGGTCGCCGGCTACGACCTGCCGCTCGTCTGGATGCCGCAGGCGGTCGATAACTCGCCCGGCGGCGAGGTGTGGGTGACCGGCGGGAAATGGGGCCCGTGGGAGGGACGCATGCTGCACCTCAGCTACGGCCACTGCCTGCTCTACGGCGTGACGATGGAGACGGTCGATGGCGTGGCGCAGGGCTCGGTCGTGAAGTTTCCGTTCAAGTTTCCCAGCGGCATCATGCGCGGGCGCTTTCACCCGAAGGACGGCCAGCTTTACGTCAGCGGCCTGAACGTCTGGCAGAGCGACGCCGCGAAATTCGGCTGCTTCTCCCGCGTCCGCTACACCGGCGCTCCGGCCACGATGACCGTCGGCCTGCACACGCTGAAGGACGGCGTGCAGCTTCAGTTCACCGGCCCGCTCGACGCCGCCTCCGCGACCGACGCGCAGAACTACGACATCACGCGCTGGAACTACGAGTGGACGGGCAACTACGGCTCGCCCGACTTCAAAGTGAGTGACGGCACCAAGGGCAAGGACACCGTCACCATCGAGAAAGCCGTGCTCTCGCCCGACAAGAAAACGCTCACCCTCACGCTCGCCGACATGCAGCCCGCGATGACGCTGCGGCTGAAATTCAAAATCCAGTCCGCGGACGGAAAGCCGGTGGAGCAGGAAATCCACGCCACGGTCCACCGAGTCCCCGGCATGGCGGCGAAGTAAGCGCGTCTTCGAGTCGCGAGGCGCTCGCGCCGCTGCGCCAGCCGCAAAAAAAGGCCGTCATTCTGAACGGAGCGCCGCGCGGGCGAAGGCGGGGCGGCGCGCAGTGAAGAATCGCTGAAACTAACGCGGGCGGAGGCGGTCTGGTGAGAACTCGCCCTCCTCCGTCCTCCGCCGCCTCCGCCCGTTTCTGTCAGCGATTCTTCACTGCATTCCCGCCCGCCTTCGCCCGCCGGGAATTCCGTTCAGAATGACGGCGTGTTTTTTTGCTATCGGGCGAAGGCTTCCGCCTTGTCGTTCCCGCCGCTGGCGAGGTAGGCGAGGAGGTCGAGGATTTCGTCTTTCGTCAGCACGTTGATCAGGCCCGGCGGCATGAGGGAAACCTTCGACACCTCTCGGGTGGCGATGTCCGGCTTGGGAAGCCATTCCTTTTTGCCGGCGACGGGATCGGTGATGAGGCCGACGCGCGCGCCGTCCTCCTCGGCGATCTGCCCGGCGTGCGTCGCGCCGTCTTTCATGGTGATGACCACGCTCGCGTACTGCTCGCTGATGACCTTGCTCGGCTCGACGATCGCTTCGAG
>JAYTML010000706.1:0-1822 GCA_043728655.1 Chthoniobacter sp.
TCGGCCAATGCCACGTTGAAACCGGGCAAGGAATGGGACGCGTGGTATGAGTATCTCACCGACAAGCATGGCCTGTCCAAGAAGCCTGCTTTCATCGGCATGAGCCGCGGCGGAGAATACGCCTACACTTGGGCCGCGGCCAATCCCGACAAGGTTTCGTGCATCTACGCGGACAACCCCGGCGGCAACCGTGAGCTTCTGACGAAGATCGGCGGACTGGCCGCCACCGACGTCCCGCTGCTGCACGTCTGCGGGAGTATTGATCCGTTGCTGGGAAAGTATTCGAACGTGATCGAGGGTATCTATCAGCAGTTGGGCGGACGCATTTCCGTGATGATCAAAGACGGCGCGGCTCATCATCCTCACAGCCTGCGCGACCCGAAACCGATCGCGGATTTCATCACGCAGAGCTTTCAAGCGGCAGGCAGTGTCCAGCCGGATTACCTGAGTGGCAGGATCACGAAGTCTTCCTTCTACAGCGTCGATAACTCCTACCGCGATTTCCCAAAGGAAGGGACTTACATCACCTGTCGCGGCCCGTTGTTCGCGGAGTGTTATGACCGATACTCATTCGAGCTAAGCGGTGTTGACGGAACCATCTCGGTCATCGTGCCGAAGACGGCCGCTCCGGGAAAGCCGTGGGTGTTTCGGGCGGAGTTTGTCAGCCGCGATGCGACGGTCGATCTGGCCCTGCTGGCGAAGGGATTTCACATCGTCACCGGCCCGGTCTCTTACAATACCGACGGCCCGGTGCTGGCGCACTGGAACGCAGTCTATCGGCACCTGACCGACCACGGCTTTTCCAAAAAGCCCGTGATGGAAGGCGCCGGGCGTGCGGCTGGGGAAGCCTACGCATGGGCCGTCGAAAACCCGGACAAAGTCTCCTGCATCTACGGCGAGAATCCCGTGCTGCGGAGCTTTATGTCGAAACTGCCGCTGCTCGATAACCTCGGGCCGCTGGCCAAAGCCGGCGTGCCTCTCCTGCATGTCTGCGGCGGTCTCGACCCAGCGCTCGGTGACCACACGCGGGCAGTTGAAAAGCGATATAAGGAACTTGGCGGGCCAATCACCGTCATCGTCAAGGAAGGCGAAGGGCATTATCCGCTCGCACCCACAGACCCCAGCCCGGTGGTGGAATTCATTGTTGGGAACAGCGTGGGCGCGAAGTCGGAGGCGTCGGCCGCGAAGGAATGAGAAAGACCCGAAGATGCCTGACATGGCGCATGCTGGTGCGTCACACCGCGCTGCTCCTGCTCAGCCTGGCAGGTGGGTGCGCGGCGGCTCCGGTGGAAAAACCGCCCATCGGCAACTCCCCTGGAAACCCGCCGTTTGGCCCCGAGGCTCCGCCGCGGGTCGTCCTTTCATCCGAGCATGCGGTCACGGCAGAGCGAATCGCCGCGCTGCCGGAGGCGGAGCGTCCGGCGTGGCAGCGGTATCTCGACCGCTCGACCGGGCGCCGGCAAGCCGAGCGGACCGCGCTCGATGAGGAGCTCGCGGCGCACGATCTCACGGCACCACGCCCCGCGCCGGAGGGGAAGGACTTCAAGCTTCCCTCCCACGCCGCGGCGGGTTGGTTTGCGTCCGAGGCCGGGCGCGCGATTTCCGAGGCCGTCGTCTCCTTTCAAACACCGAGCGGCGGCTGGTCAAAGCATGTGCGCTTTGACAAAGGCCCGCGCGAGGCCGGCATGCAGTGGAGTTCACAAGCCGAGCCGTGGCATTACGTCGGCACCTTCGACAACCGCGCGACGACCGAGCAACTCCGCCTCCTGGCGGGCGCGCAGCAGGCCACCGGCCGCGAGGATTTCCGCGCCGCGTTCCTCCG
>JAYTML010000707.1:0-5336 GCA_043728655.1 Chthoniobacter sp.
TGACAGCGCTGCTGCCGCGCGATCTGCGCGATCTGGAGCCGCTCACGCCGAGGGTGCAGCGGGACTTTTCGGATGCGCTGATCGGCGCGGTGGAATCGCCGGCGGAGCCGCGGCATCGCGTGGGGATGCTGACGGGCTGCGTGCAGGACCTAGTGTATCCGCAGGTGAACCGCGACACCGTGGACGTGCTGCTCGCGAATGGGTGCGAAGTCGTGACGCCAGCGGCGCAGCACTGCTGCGGCTCGCTCCACGCGCACAACGGGGAGTTGGAACTCGCGCGAGCGATGGCGCGGCGGAACATTGACGCATTCGATCTGGATGCGGTGGATGCGATCATCACGAATGCGGCGGGATGCGGCTCGCATTTGAAAAACTACGACCAGATTCTCGCCGATGACCCGTGCTATGCGGCGCGGGCGAAGGTGTGGTCGGCGAAGGTGAGGGATGTGCATGAGTGGCTGGTGGAATGCGGCGTGCGGAATGCGGAGTGCGGAGTGAGGGAAGTGTGCGCCACTTATCACGAGGCGTGTCACCTTTGCCACGGCCAGAAGATCACGCGGGCGCCGAGGCAAGTGCTGGAGCGGATTCCCGGGCTGCGGCTGGTCGAGATGGCGGAATCGACGTGGTGCTGCGGGAGCGCGGGGATTTACAACATCACGCAGCCGGAGATGTCGCAGAAACTGCTCGCGCGGAAGCTGGGGAACATCGAACGGACCGGGGCGTCGGTCGTGGCGTCGGCGAATCCTGGCTGCAATGTGCAGCTTGAGGCCGGGGCGCGCGCGCGGGGATTGAAGATTACCATCGTGCATCCGGTGACGCTCCTGGCGCGGGCGTACCGGGGGGAGGGAACGCACGTATGACGGCCGATCTTTTCGGAACGCCTGAGCCGAAGCGGGAGGAGCCGCGCGTTTTTTCCGTGAGCGAGATCACGCGGTCCGTGCGCGCGGTCTTGGAGGATGAAATCGGGACGGTGTGGGTGGAGGGCGAGGTGAGCAACTACCGGAAGCAGGCGAGCGGCCATCAGTATTTCACGCTCAAGGACGCGCAGGCACAGCTCCCGTGCGTGTGGTTTGCGCGCGGCGGCTCGCGTCTGAAGCAGGTGGCGCTGGCCGACGGAATGCAGGTGCAGGTGCGCGGTGCGATGACGGTGTATGAGGCGCGAGGGCAGTATCAACTCAGCGTGCAGGTAGTGCAGGCAGGCGGGGCGGGGCTGCTCCAGGCCAAGTTTGAGGCGCTGAAACGGAAGCTGGATGCGGAGGGATTGTTCGACGCGGAGCGGAAGCGCCGGCTGCCGGAATTTCCGGCGACGATCGGAATCGTGACTTCGCCGACGGGTGCGGCGCTGCGGGACATGCTGAACATAATCTCGCGCCGGGCTCCGTGGATGCGCGTCATTGTTTGTCCCGCGCGGGTGCAGGGCGAGGGTTGTGCGGAGGAGATTGCCGCGGGTGTGGCGGCGCTGAACCGCATCAGCGATGGCGGAATGAGGCTGGTCGATGTGATCGTCGTGGCAAGGGGCGGGGGAAGCGTGGAGGACTTGTGGGGTTTCAATGAGGAGGTGGTGGCGCGGGCGATCGCGGCGTCCGCGATCCCGGTGGTCTCGGCGGTGGGGCACGAGATTGATTTCACGATCGCGGATTTCGCCGCGGATTTGCGCGCGCCCACGCCGAGCGCGGCGGCGGAGTTGATCGCGCCGGATGGGGCGGAACTCTCGCGCCGGATCGGGCAATTGCTGGTGCAGGCGCGGCGGCAAATGATCGGGGCGCTGGCGGCGCATCGAAGCCGGGTGGATTTTCTGGCGCGAAGCGCATTTTTCCGGGAGCCGGAAATGCGGCTGGGCGAAGCGCGACAGCGCACGGACCTCGCGGAGGAGGCGCTCGGCCGAATTGCGCGCGACGGCATCACCGACGCGCGGCACCGGCTGGCTGCGCTGCTGGCTGCGCTTCGGCAGCACCGCCCGGATCAGTTGCTGGCCATGCGCCGCCAGCTTTTCGATGCGAGGCGCCGGGAGTTTGACCGGCGTTTTGAGCAAAGCCTCAAAGAGCAGAAAGCCCGCTTCGACCGGCTGGCTGGAATGCTCCGCCTGCTGGCACCGGAAGCGACGCTGGCGCGCGGCTACAGCATCACCATGAAGGCCGACGGCACGGTGATCAGCTCCGTCAAGGAAGCGCGGCTTGGAATGCGGTTGGTGACGCGTATCACGGACGGCGAGATTGAATCGAAGGTGGGCGGTTGATCCCGATACGGGGGAAGGTTGAAAGCGAGTGGGCGCGGCTGCCCAGCCGGACCGTGGACACAAAAAAGCGGGCTCCGGATGACCGGAGCCCGCTATGAGATTTGAACGATTGCCCGTTTGTTTACGCCGCCGGCATCGGATGGGTGACGAACACGTTGGTTCCGTCGAACCACACCGGTGTGTCACTCGGGCCGGGCTGGAAGGCATCCTTCGCGGTGGCGTCGGGTTCATCGGGATTGCGCTTCACGGTACGGTCGGACTTTTTCAACGTTTCGACGTTGCCGCTGCCGTCGCAGCGAATGACGACCGCTTTCTTGCCCTTCCAGATGCCGCCGTAATCGGCCTCGTTGAGAGAATAGGTGGTGCTGCCTTCCTTGAAGCCGTCGGCGAGGAGCGGCCAGCGTGCGTAGGATGTATCGGTCAGGCCGCAGACGTAAGCCCACTCATTCTCGCCCGCGCCAAGCTTATTGAGGTTAGCGGCGGTCGTGGCGTTGGCGGAACCGGCGTTCTTGCAATACTTCGACTTCGGAATCGCGAAGATCGACTTTTCCGGGAGGTAATCCGGCACCAATGTCGCAAGAATGTCGTTGGATTTGGTGCTGACGGTGGCCGCGGTCTTGGCGGCTAGGTCGGTGTACTGCGGATAGTATCCGCTGTAGTCCACCGCGTAGATTTTGCACGCCGTGCCGATCTGCTTGGCGTTGGACAGGGCTTTGGTCTGGTCGCCGCGGACTTTCACTTCGCCGAAGACCGGCAGGGCGATGCCTGCAAGGATGGCGATGATCGAGATCACGACGAGCAGTTCAATCAGTGTGAAGGCTGCAATTTTCGAATTTTTCATGTGCATTTGTGGGTGGATAAACTTTTCCTGAACGTAAGAGTCGTGGTTCAAAGCGCAACCGGTTTTTGACCAGTTTAGTGTACGCTCCGGCACCGCGCTTTATTGACTTTGCGCATGTGGGGCCATGACGGCGGGTTGGTCAATTTCATTTTTCTGAAATGGCCTGATTTGCCGCGGCCGGAGCGTGGCGTTTGAGCCCGATGACCGCCAGCGGGGGGAGACGCAGGAGGAGCGAATGGGACTGCCCCTGCCACGGTTCCTGCGCGGCGTTCTGACCGCCGAAATTGCCAACATTGCTGCCACCGTAAGTCTCGGAATCGGTGTTGATGATCTCCTCCCACCAGCCGTCGCCATTCACGCCGACCCGGTAGGCCTCGCGGACGACGGGCGTGGCATTGATGACAAAGGCGATGATGTCGCCGGTGCGGGACTTGCGCATGAAGGCGATGACCGAGTTGTCGCTGTCGTGGAAATCGATCCACTCGAATCCGGCGTAGGTGTCGTCCTGATCGAAGAGGGCTGGCTCGCTCTTATAGACCCAGTTGAGATGCTGGACGAGGCGCTTGAGCCCCTCGTGCTCGGGGCGTTCGCAGAGGTGCCAGTCGAGGGACTGGTTGTGATTCCACTCGCGCCACTGGCCGAATTCGCCGCCCATGAAGAGCAGCTTTTTGCCGGGGTGCGCATACATCCACGCGTAAAACATGCGGAGGTTCGCGAATTTCTGCCACTCGTCGCCGGGCATCTTGTCGAGCAGTGAGCGCTTTCCGTGGACGACCTCGTCGTGGCTGAGCACGAGGACGAAATGCTCGTGAAAGGCGTAGATGAGCGAGAAGGTGATTTCGCCCTGGTGAAAGCGGCGATGGACGGGCTCCTTCTGCATGTAGCTGAGAAAGTCGTGCATCCAGCCCATGTTCCATTTCAGGCCAAAGCCGAGGCCGCCGAGATACGTGGGGCGCGAGACGCCGGGCCACGCGGTGCTTTCCTCCGCGATGGTGACGATGCCGGGAAAGCGCTCGTAGCAGACTTCGTTGAAGCGTTTCAGGAAGTAGATCGCGTCGAGGTTTTCGCGACCGCCGTAGATATTGGGGATCCACTCGCCGGGCTGGCGCGAGTAGTCGAGGTAGAGCATCGAGGCGACGGCATCCACGCGCAGGCCGTCGATGTGATATTCGTCGAGCCAGAAGAGCGCATTCGCGATGAGGAAATTGCGGACCTCGTTGCGGCCGAAATTGAAGATCAGCGTGCCCCAGTCCATGTGCTCGCCGAGCCGCGGATCGGCATGCTCGTAGAGATCGGTGCCGTCGAATTCCGCAAGGCCGTGGACGTCCTTCGGGAAGTGGCCGGGCACCCAGTCGAGGATGATGCCGATGCCCGCCTGATGGCAGCGGTCCACGAAATAGCGGAACTCGTCCGGGTTTCCAAAGCGGGAGGTGGGCGCGAAATAGCCCGTGACCTGATAGCCCCACGAGCCCTCGAATGGATGCTCGGCGACGGGCATCAGCTCGATGTGCGTGTAGCCCATGACGATGACGTAAGGCAGCAGCGTATCCGCGAGTTCGCGGTAGCTGAGAAAGCGGTCGCCCTCGTCCGCCTTTCGCTGCCACGAGCCGAGATGCACCTCGTAGATGCTCATCGGCGTGCGGTGCCACTCCTTTGCGCTCCGCGCTTTCATCCACTCGGCGTCGCTCCACGCGTAGCGCTTGAGGTCGAAAACAAGCGAGGACGTCTCCGTGCCGTGCTGCCCGAAAAAGGCGAAGGGATCGCTTTTCAAAACGACCGCGCCGTGCGCCTGCTTCACCTCAAATTTGTAGTGCGCGCCCTCCTCGACGCCCGGCATGAAAATCTCCCAAACCCCGCAGCCGAGCAGCTTCCGCATCGGATTGCGCCGTCCGTCCCAGCCGTTGAATTCGCCGACCACGCTCACGCGCTGCGCATTCGGCGCCCACACGTGAAAGGACGTGCCCGCCACGCCATCGACCTCGCGCAGATGCGCGCCCAGCTTTTCATAGAGCTGCCAGTGCTGCCCCTCGCTGAACAGGTGCAGATCGACCTCGCCGAGCAGCACGCCGATGGAATACGAATCGCGCTCCGTCCACTGCTGGCCGTCGTGAGCGGTGAAATCGAGCGTGTATGGAAAGCGCTCGTCGACGCCTTCGAGCACGGCTTCAAAAAAGCCGTCGGGATGGACCTGCAGCGCCGGATAGCTCGCGCCCGATGGCCCCGTATCACGGACGGTCACTGCCCGCGCATCGGGCCGAA
>JAYTML010000708.1:0-4325 GCA_043728655.1 Chthoniobacter sp.
GATCAAAGCTTCAGCTTCGTGGCGCGCGCTGATGAGTCGCGGCGCGGATCGTTTTTCTACCTGCGCCCGCATCCTGAGCGCACCGTCCTCGCGCTGCTCACCGAGCCGGAGCCGGCACTCGCTCTCACCACCCATCCATGAAAACCCATCCTCATCCCCTCGCCTGGCTCGCCGGGCTGGCCCTCCTCGCGGGCGGCTGCGCCAATCCCAGCCACCTCGTCTTCCACCAAAAGACATCATTTGGCATCGATGCCTCGACCGACACCACGACCGGGCGCATCCATGTGGACGCGGGCTACGCCAGGCAGACGAACGCCTTTGTCCCCAAGACGAAAGTCATGGGCCCCGATGGCGAGGAGCACGAGGCGATGTCCACGATTTCGCTCAATGACATCAAGGTGAAATTCCTCGGCGTGCATGAGGTCAATGAGCAGTTCGCCACGGGCCGCGCGGCGGTGCTGATGGCCGACAAGCCCGACGCGCTCGGCCAGTTGACGACGCTGAGCGACAGCGTCCCGTCCGCCACCTCCACCCCCGGCACGCGCTGAGCATGAAAACCTCACACCTCCTTCGCATCGGCATGGCACTGGCGCTCGCGGCTCTGACCGGCTGCGCACCGCAGGCACTCTATTTTCACGAGAGCACAAAGATGGCTTTCTCGGCCGACTACACCTCCTCCGACAGCCAGCCGCTCGCCACATCCTTCGGCTATCAGCGGCGCATCGTGGCGATCGTGCCGAGCAAGGAGCGGGTCTCGCCGACCGGCGAGAAACGCGACGCGGAAAACGAGGACGAGGCGCTCTCCACGATCTCGAAGTTCTACGTCAAGGCCGGGACCAAGGAGGGTCTCGTCATCCGGAACAACTTCGCCACCGGCATGGCCGCGCGGAGGCTCATGAAGGAGCCGACCTCCGCCGCGGTCGCGGTGGCCGGGCTGATGCACAATACGCCCGTCGTCACCGACTCCGATGGAGCCGTGCTCGACGCCGACGGGAACACCCTCGTCGGCCGCAACGGCGGCACCGTGAGCGTGAGCGACGTCGCCACGAGCCGGGTCGCCCGCATCAAGAGCAAGATGATCGGCGGCGGAGGAGGCGCCTCACGGGAGAATCCGGAAGTCCACCGGCAGTCGGTCGGCACAGTCTCGATCGTCGATGGCGTGACGATGATCACCGTGCCCCAGTCGGACGGGACGGTGGTCAAAGTCCCTTACAAAAAATACCTCGAAGACAAGAAGAAGGCCCGCGAAGGCGACCAGCCAAAGACCGACTCCGGCGCGACCAAACCCGATCAACCTCCGCTGCCGGAGGAAAAGGGCGGCGAGAAAATCTCCGGCGAACTCTTCGTCGATCCCGCCTCCGGCAAGACCATGCGCCGCATCCGAAAGACCGACGGCTCCTTCGAGGTCGTCCCACTCAAACGCTAACCCACGATCCATCCCACTCCTATGGCTGAGCTATTCGTCATCGACACCACCTCCACCGCCGCGGAGATCCAGCAGATTCTCAACGACGTCGCCGACGCCCAATGGAGCGTCGAAAAGGAAAACATCCTCATCACCATTCCCGAAAGCGGGCCAAACAAAGGCCGCCTCGTCATCCTCACCATCCCCGGCACCCGCGCCCCGGTCGCCGGCGCGATCAAGGTCGCCGCCTTTCCCCTCTCGCTCGATGGCGACGCCGTGGCCGGCGAACTCGCAAAACTGGAGCAGAGCGAAAACCTCGAGACCCGCTTTTACGGCCAGACGGTAGTCGCCTCCGTGCTGCAATGGCTCGCGGTGCTCGACAAAAACGTCGTCACCGCCGCCGTCGCTCCCGGCGAATTCCTGCGCCTCGAAGGCCGGATCTCCAACTTCGGCGGCCCGACCGACATGGGAATGAGCCAGATGGAGGACACCGCCTTTGTCTGGGACAAGAACTCCGAGAAAGACTACCCCGGATTTTTCCTCGCCTACGACCCCGCGAAACCCACCGGCTACGGCCGCCGCCTCAAAACCGAAAAGCACTACATCGCGTGCCGCTGGGAGGAACTCGGAACCCCGCTGCCGCGAAAATATCTCCGCCAGAAAGACACCCTGTGCTCCGTCATCAATCCCGTCACCGGAGCGCGCGTGGACGACGTGCGGGCCATCGACTTCGGGCCGCACGATTCGCTCAATCGCGTGGCAGACCTCTCCCCATCGGTCGAGAAAGCGTGCGGCCTCACCACCGACCAGGTCGCGATCATCCTCATCCCGCTGCCTGGGAAAAAGGACGCCCGGATCCCCGCCGAGGAAAAACCCGCGCCGGTGGCGGTAAACGGCACGCGGCGCGTCACCTGGCTGACCGGCAGCTACGCGCAGCGCCGCGCGCTCGCCGGAGAGAAAGGCTGCACGCACACCATCGACTTCCATTTCAACAGCGCCGAGGGCCTCGCCTTCGGCCCCGAGGTGTACTACCAGACCGGCAGTGCCAAGGCGCGCGCCTTTGGCCAGGCGATCCTCGACGCGATCCTAGCGCTCGGCCTGACAAATACGCGGGCCGAGAACCTGCAAGCCGCCCGCGGCACCCGCGCCGGCTACATCCAGGACTACCCCTGCCCGGCCGTCCTGCTCGAGCCGCTCTTCATCGCCCCGGATCCCGTGCAGGCCGCGTGGATCAAAGATCCGGCGAACCTCCGGAACCTCGCCGAGCACGTGGCGCAGGCCGTCTATGCAAAAACCGATGCCAGCGATCTCATCGGACTTTCCATCGGCCACCTCGGCAATACCGCACACCCCGGAGACCGGGGTGCGGAGGCACGCGGCGGCGGCTGGGAGACCGACTTCAGCGAGCCCATGGCCAGGATCGTTTACGAAACCCTCACCGGCGTCCCCGCATGACACACCGCCTCTCCCCGGCGCTCTGCCTCGCACTCGCCTCCGCGCTTCTCGCCGGATGCTCCAGCCTGAACCAGGAAGGCATGCGCGCCCCGCTCACGGATGTCAAAACCGCGGCGGTCGCGGAGCCCGTGGACATCCAACTCCACGCCGTGGTCGCCGGAAAGGAGGGTCTTCCCCGGCGCACGGAACTGCTCGCCGGCGACGAGGTGAAGTTCCACGGCAGCATGGATGTGAACGAGAACCGCGCGTATCTCGCGCCGATGATCGCCCACATCAAGGCGACCGCCCCGCGCGGCAAGGACGATCCCCGCCGGCAGATTCTGATCTTTGTCCACGGCGGCATGAACGAAAAGGTCGGCGCGGTGCAGCGCTCTGCCCGCCTCACGCGCGAGATCTTTCAAAAGGACAAGGAGTTCTACCCCGTCTTCATCGACTGGAACTCCGCACCGGTCTCCTGCTGGACCGAGCACCTCCTTTACGTCCGGCAGGGTGAGCGCCGCCCGATCTTCGGACCGCTCACCTCGCCCCTCTATCTCGCGAGCGATATCGCCCGCGGAGTCAGCCGCGCGCCCGTCGTCTGGTCCACCCTCGCGCACTCCTCCCTCCAGCAGCCGAGCCGCAGTTTCATGAAAAGCGCCGAGCGCAAACGCCTCGTCGCCGCCCAGGAGGTGCTCAAGGACAACACCCGCAGCACCGGCACCGGCCCCACGGTCACGAACGCCACGCTCGACCAGGCCGACGTGCGCGACTCCGCGCAGCGGCTCTCCGGCGCGGGGCATCCCTTCTTCTTCGCGCCAAAGGCGATCACCGCCACGCTCATCGACATCATTGGCACCGGCGCCTGGGACATGATGCAGCGGCGCGCGGATCAGCTCTTCCAATCACCCACCCGCCGCGCCGATCTGGAGGCGCACGACCGCGCCGCCATCGACCGCATCGCCGCCATCGTCGATGCCGGCGAGCAGGACACGATCAAAGGGCGCGATGAACTGCACCGCCTCGCCGGGGAGCTGAAGAGGGCGCCCGAGCCTCCGGCAAAATATCGCGGCGCGGACTACCTGAACCAGGCGCGCCCCGGTGCCGTGGAGCAGTTTCTCACCGAGCTGGAGAACGGCCTCGGACCTCATCCCGAGCAGCGCTACTCGATCACCCTCGTCGGCCACAGCATGGGGACGATTGTTTCAAACCGCATCCTCATCAATCACCCGAAGCTGCCCATCGACCGCATCGTGTACATGGCCGCCGCGTGCAGCATCAAGGATTGCTCCGCCGCCGTCGGACCGTATCTCCGCGAAAATCCGCGCGCCAATTTCTACAACCTCAGCCTCCACCCTTACGCGGAAGTCGCCGAAGCCAATCCCTCGCTCGAAAGCGCCAGCCCCGGCGTCGCCGACTACGCGCTCGCCAGCGCCGGCTACCTCATCCCGCGCGGCAGCCTCCTCGTCTGGCTCGATTCCTTTTTCAC
>JAYTML010000709.1:0-2466 GCA_043728655.1 Chthoniobacter sp.
CCGCGCCGCCCGCTCCGCGCGCGGCCAGAGCGCGTACCCGCTCCGCGTCCTGCTCACGAATTCCGGCCGCATCGACCCCGCGCTGCGCCTGTTCACGAAAACGTTTTCGCCCGTCGTCATCTTCTCCACCACCCTCATGCCCGCGCGCACCCGCGCCGCGCTCGCGCCGCTCGCAGACGTGTGGCTGCACGAGAGCGCATCGGTCAATCTCCCCGCCATGCTCGCCACGCTCCGCGCCGACTACGGCGTGCGCCGCCTCGTCTGCGAAGGCGGCGCGCAGATCTTTCGCGCGCTCCTCGCCGCCGGCCTCGTGGATGAGCTCCACGTCACCCTCTGCCCGCGCATTTTCGGCGGGGAAAAAGCGCCCACGCTCACCGGCGTCGCGGGCGCGTTTCTCGCGCAGTCCGCCGCCCTTGCGGTGAAGGAAATGGAAGTCGTCGAAGGCGAATGTTTCCTCCGCCTCGCCGTCGGCGGAAAACCCAGGAAGTCCCGCGCGTGAATCCCGAAGCTCCGCGCCGCCGCGCCGTCATCACCGGCCTCGGCCCCATCGCCGCCTGCGGCATCGGGCTCGATGCTTTCTGGCGCGGCATCCGCGCGGAGCGCAGCCCGATCACGCGCGTCTCCACATTCGACACGAGCGCGCTCCACGCCCGCTGCGCCGGCGAGATCCGCGACTGGGATCCGACCGCTTTCTTCCCGCCGCACCGGCTGAAGCGGCTCGACCGCTACGCGCAGTTCAGCGTCGCCAGCGCGCTCCTCGCCCTCGCCGATGCCGGGCTGCCGTGGTCAAAGGCCGCGCCCGACCCGCGCACCGGCGTCAGCTTTGGCACAGCCCTCGGCGGCATCGCCGGAGCCGAGAGCGAGCACCGTCTCTTTTTGGAAAAGGGTCCGCGCGGCGTGAACCCCACGCTCGCCCTCCAGGTCTTCGGCGGCAGCGCCCACGCGAATATCGCCATCGAGTGCGGCTTCCGCGGCCCCGGCACCACGAACTCGAACTCCTGCGCCAGCGGCGTCGTAGCCGTCGGCGAGGCGCTCCGCTACATCCGCGACGGCATGGCCGACGTCATGATCGCCGGCGGCGCCGAGGCCCCGCTCAGCCCGCTCACATTCGCGTCGTTCGATTTCATAAAAACGATGAGCCGCTGGCAGGGCGATCCGCCTTTCGCCTGCCGCCCGTTCGATGCGGAGCGCGATGGCTTCGTCATGGGCGAGGGCGCCGCCGCGCTCGTCATCGAGGAATACGGGCACGCCGTCCGGCGCGGCGCGCGCATCTACGCCGAGGTGCTCGGCTACGCGCTGAACAACGAGGCGCACCACATGACCAGCCCCATCCCCGGCGGCGCGCCCGTCATCGCCTGCATGCGTGCAGCGCTCGCCGACGCCCGCGTTTCGCCCGGCGAAATCGGCTACGTCAACATGCACGCCAGCGCCACCCAGGTGAACGACTCGAACGAGTGCGCCGCAATCCGCGAGGTGTTTGGAAATGCGAGCGAGCCCGCCCTCGATCAACCATCAACCATCAACCATCAACGATCCCCACTCCCCCCCGTCTCCGGCACAAAGCCCTTCACCGCCCACCCGCTCGGCGCCACCGGCGCCATGGAGACCGCCATCTGCGCGCTCGCCCTGCACCACGGCTGGCTCCCGCCCACGCTCCACCACCGCACGCCCGATCCCGCGTGCGACATCGACATCATCCCAAACGCAGGCCGCGCCGCCCCGATCCGCTACGCCATGAACAACGCCTTCGGCTTCGGCGGCGCCAACGCCGTCCTCGTCCTCGGCCGCGTCTGAGCGTTGGGACATCGAGAAATGACACCAACTCTCACAATGACCGGGCCGGTTCTACGGAAGAACGGAATGACGGAATTCTCTTCAGGCATCGTCATCCCGTCATTTGGTCAAATTCCGTAATTCCGTTTCCTTCCGACTGTCAGGTTTTTGTGAGAGATCGTGTCAGTCGCTGAAACATCTCCGGCGCTTCGACGGGCAGGCGCTCCCGCGCCCAAACCGCCACCGTCCATCTGTTTCCGCCTGTTTTCTCAGTTTTGCAGGCACACCAAAATTATTTTCACACCGTTTGCACATTTTTTTGAACGCGCCGCTTGACGACGTTTGCGGCATTTGAAACAACCTCCCCCTCATGAGGAAAAACTTGTCCCCACAAGCCCAGGAGATACGTGGCGTATTCTATTCGTCCCCGGTCGGCGTGGCTTTGCAGGACGGTTTCCTGCCGATTTTCCCCGCAGCCTTCTCCTCCCCGCCAGCCCGCTTTTAGCCATCCGCGCACCCGCCTTTTTTTATTCCCCGCCAGAACTCCGAATCCCGACCGCCTAAACACACCGCACCGCCCAACTCTCCCAACCGCCTGATACCCATGAAAAACACCCAGCCGAAAACCTCCCGCAAACGCCCCTCCATCCTCGCCACCTCCGCCGCCGCGCTCATCGCGGTCTGCTTCATGCC
>JAYTML010000710.1:0-1692 GCA_043728655.1 Chthoniobacter sp.
TACGGCGGCAGAATCATTGAACTTTTTTGGCCTGATTGCGTCTATTTCTATGAAGACAGCGTAGTGAAAGACAAACGTGGCACAGCGGCTGCTAAAGTAATTTCAACCTCAGTAACCCCCAAAGATTTATGAAAAAGCCCCTCAAAAAAGCGACCCGCGCCAACTACAGCCTCGGTGATCTCATCCTCGCCGTAAGCAGCTTCAGCAAGAACAACCGCGAGACAGTCGCCGCGGTGGCCGACCTCCTCGAGTCCGGTCGCGTTCGCCTGAGCAGCCAGGGCCGCAAGGTTCGCGCCCGCGTTTACTAAGCGCCGACTGCGCCTGCCGCTGGTGAGAATATCGCCAGGGCATTGTTAAGACTTTTTCCAACGCCCCGCCGGCGGCTTCCAAGCTCCGGCGGGGTGAGCTTTTTTAGGCGGAAGCCGCCGCGCGGTGAATACGCCGCTTCCCAAATTTCGCCGACGCCGCTAGCGTCCGCCGGGTGATCGAACGCTACACCCGACCTGAAATGGCCGCCATCTGGGCGGATCAACGCAAATACGAAATCTGGCTCGAAATCGAGACGCTGGCCTGCGAGGCGCAGGCCGAGATCGGCGTGGTGCCGAAGGAGGATGCGGAGACGATCCGCGCGAAGGCGAAATTCGATCTCGCGGAGATCATGGAGATCGAAAAACGGACGAACCACGACGTGATCGCGTTTTTGGAAAACGTCGCGAGCTACGTGGGGCCGGCGTGCCGGTGGATGCACCAGGGGATGACTTCGAGCGACGTGCTCGACACCACGCTGGCGGTGCAGATGGCGGAGGCGTCCGACATGCTGATCGCCGATCTGCGCGATCTGCGCGAGGTCGTGGCGCGGCGGGCGCGGGAGTTCAAGACGACGCCGATGATCGGACGCAGTCACGGCATTCACGCGGAGCCCGTGACATTTGGTCTGAAGCTCGCGCTGATGTATGACGAATTTGGCCGCGCGCTGGAGCGGCTGGAGGATGTGCAGCCGCGCATCCGGGTGGGAAAACTGAGCGGTGCGGTCGGCACGCACGCGCATCTCGATCCGAGGGTCGAGGAGCGCGTGTGCGAAAAACTCGGCCTCAAAGCTGCGGCGCTTTCCACCCAGGTCATCCAGCGCGACCGGCATGCGGAATTTCAGACAGTGCTGGCGATTATTGCCTCGTCGATCGACCGCTGGGCCACGGAGTTCCGCCATCTCCAGCGCACCGAGGTTCTCGAGGTGGAGGAGTATTTCTCCGCCGGGCAAAAGGGCAGCTCCGCCATGCCGCACAAGCGCAACCCGATCACCGGCGAGAAGCTCAGCGGCCTCGCCCGCGTCGTCCGCGGCAATGCGATGGCCGCGTTGGAAAACGTCGCGCTCTGGCACGAGCGCGACATTTCCCACTCGTCGGTCGAGCGCATCATCATGCCGGACTCCTGCATCCTCGTGGACTACATGCTGGTGACTTTGAAAAAGCTCACCGACCGCCTCCTCGTTTATCCCGAGAATATGGAGCGCAACCTCCGCATCACGAAGGGGCTCTACTTTTCGCAGACCATCCTGCTCAGGCTCACGGCGCGCGGTCTGGAGCGGAAGGCGGCCTACGAGGCGGTGCAGCGCGCGGCGATGAAGACCTGGCAGGGCAATGTGAGCCTGCAGGAAAACCTCGCCGCCGAGCCGGATGTCGCCGCCGTGCTTTC
>JAYTML010000711.1:0-12024 GCA_043728655.1 Chthoniobacter sp.
GACGAGCGCGCCACGCGCCTTCGCCAGTCGAGTCCGTTCTGCGGGATACTCACCGAAGCGGAGCGCCTCGCCGTCATTCGCGAATTCCAAGCCCGTGAATCGGCCGCAGCTTGAACACATCATCCGCGACGCCGCGGGCAACGCCGACGCCGACGCCATCGTCGTAGGACTCGAACCTGCGATGCACCCCTCACATCTGACGGATCGGAGCACCAAAGGTGCGCAAACACGCCAGCCCAGGGCAACGCCCTGGGTCACGGTGGAAAATGGGATCAGCCCTGAAGGGGCGCGACAACCTGTGCCGCCCATTCAGGGCTTGTCCGTTTTTTCCATTGGAACCCAGGGCGTTGCCCTGGGCTGGCTTGTCTGCGGGCCTTTGGCCTTCCACCGCTGCCAATCCCAAGGTGCATAGCATGCTCTAGGAAAATAAGGAGATGGCCTACCTATACAGCGACCCGAAGGAAGCCTTCGCCGAAGCCGAGCGGCGCATCGCGAAATGTAGGAGCAGGGGAGAAACTGAATTGGACGTGTCCCGGCTCGGCCTCACCAGCCTTCCTCCCTCCCTCGGCGAACTCAAGCAACTGCACTGGGTGCACCTCCGCGACAATCAGCTTTGCGAGCTGCCCGCGGCCCTCGGAGAACTCAAGCAGCTGCGAAGGTTGTCTCTCGAAGGGAATCAACTCCGCGAGGTGCCTGCCTACTTCCGCGAATTCACGCAACTGACATGGCTAAATCTCAGTGGCAACGCCGAACTCGGAATCCCGGTCGAGGTGGTCAGCAGATGCTTCGCGCCAACCGAAATTCTCGACTACTACTTCCGCACCTTCGGGCGCGGTGCAGCGCAGCCGCTCAACGAGTTCAAGCTCATCCTAGTCGGGCGCGGCGGCGTGGGGAAGACCTCGCTGGTCCACCGGCTGACCGCCGGGCAATACAAGACCTTCAAGCGCACGCCGGGGATCAAGATCACGCGCTGGCCGCTGAAAATCGACGGCGACGATGTGCAGGCGCACGTGTGGGACTTCGGCGGGCAGGAGATCATGCATGGCACGCACCGCTTTTTCATGACCGAGCGGGCGCTTTACCTTGTGCTCATCTCCCCGCGCGAAAGCACCGAGGATCACGACGCCGAATACTGGCTCTCGTTGGTGCGCTCCTTCGCCGGCGACGACGCGCCGGTGATCGTGCTGCTTCACAAGTGGGACGACGCGCACTTCGAGCTCAATCGCGAACTGCTCCGCGACAAGTACGGACGCGGCCTCGTCTTCCTCGAGACCGACAGCGAGACCGGCCACGGAATCAAAGAGCTGGGGACGCGCATCTGCGAACTGGCCGGGGCGATGCCGGGACTCAAGGCCAAGTGGCCCTCCGATTGGCGGCGCGTGAAGGAAGAACTGCCCGCGGCGAAGAGGAACTGGCTGGCCTTCGAGGATTTCTGCGCCTTTCGCCACAAGCGCGGCGTGACTCAACGTAAGGATCAGGAGGCGCTCGCGGAGAGTCTGCACGCGCTCGGCCTGATGCTCGCCTACCGCAAGGAAGAGGCGCTGCGCGGCTTCGGCGTGCTCAATCCGCAATGGGTCACCAAGGGCATCTACGACCTGCTCAATGCCTCCAAACTGAAGGCGAAGAATGGCAAGCTGACCTGCAGCGACTTCGCCGATCTGCTCCCTGCGCGGAACTACCCCGCGGCGCTGCATCCCTACCTTCTGGCGCTCATGCGCAAGTTCAAACTCTGCTTCCCGCTCGACGATGACGGCCGTGCCTATCTCATCCCCGAGCTGCTGACCAAGGAGGAACCGAAAGCTCGACGCAGAGTTTCCGCCGGAGCAATGCCTCGGCTTCATCTACCGCTACTTATCCGTGCTGCCCGAGGGCCTGCTGCCGCGCTTCATCGTGGAGACCTACGTCCACCGCGAACCCAAACACGCCTGGCGCACCGGCGTGGTGCTGGAGCGCGCAAACTGCCGCGCCCTCGTCCACGGCGACGTGCTCGGCCGCACCGTGACGATCCGCGTGGCCGGTGCTGGCAACGGTCAGCGCGAACTCCTCGGTATCATCCGCGAGCACTTCGAGCGCATCCACCGGAGCTTTGAGAAGCTGCCCGTAACGGAGCTGGTTCCAGTGCCCGGACACCCCGAGGTGCTTGTGTCCTACGCGGAACTGCTTGTTTACGAAGCCGCGGGCGATGACGAATACAAGATAGCCAGCGGCCGCGCGGTGTTTCCGTCCCGTTCGACTCAACCCGTCATAGTTAAGCTGAGCGTGAAGAAGCTTGCTTGATGGCGTCGATCTACCAGGTGCTCCAAGGGTTAGGAGGCGAGGGATCGTAATCGTCGATCGAATAACACCGAACCTCTTCATCAGTTACTCCCATAAGGACGATCTATTCCGCGACGAACTCCGTGGAGCACTGACGGCTTACGAGCGCAAAGGTGAACTAAGGCTGTGGGACGACACGCGGATCGAACCCGGCCAAAAGTGGGAGCCCGAAATACTCGTCAACCTCGAACGCGCCGACATCATCGTGCTGCTGCTGAGCAACGACTTCATCCGCTCCGACTACTGCATGCAGAAGGAGTGGGAGATCGCCAAGAGACGCGACGACGCTGGCAAATGCTCCATCGTGCCGATCGTCGTGCGCGCCTGCCCATTCAACAAACTCGACGTGGGCCAAATCCAAGCCATCCAACCCGGAGGCAAATCCATCAAGCAGCACCGCGACCGCGACGCAGCTTGGTTGGAAGTGACGAAGCAACTCGACCGCGTAATCGCCCGACTGAAGAAGCGACGCGGGACTTAGAGACTGTCCAAAAAACTCCCCGCGTGTGTCATCCTGAGCAGAGCGGAGGCGGAACGGCGGGCGTAGCGGAGTCGAAGAATCCCTGCGGTCCGATAAAGCTCACGACGTGATCGGACCGTAGGGGTCCTTCGACTCCGCGCCCAAAGCGGCGCTGCGCTCAGGATGACGGACTTTTTACTAAGGCTCTCAGCCCCCCCCGCCAGCCCGTCAGACCGCGAGCTTCGGCATTTCGTATTCGCTCTTCTTGAGGATGCCGGGCTGGGGGACGGGGTATTTGCCTTCGGCGTCGCAGTGGAGGAAGGCGGGACTGTCCATGGTGAGGTTTTCCACGCCGGGCGCGAAGACGTCTTCGCAGGCGAGGAAATCGTCCCAGGTGATCTCCTGGCCGGTGTGCGCGGCCATGCGGCCCATGGAGGTGGCGACGCTGGCATCGACGCCGCGTTTGACCTCGTTGTGCGGCCGGTTTTCGCGGATGGCGGAGATCAGGGTGTCCCACTCGTTTTGGTAGGGATTGGAGGTGTCGGTGCTCTGCCAGATCAGGTGTTCGCGGGTGGGATTCTGACCGCGATAGCTGCTGGAGGGCGTGCCGCAGTCGCCGTTCTTCGAGATGACGGCGATGCCTTTGCTGCCCTGGGCGAAGCTGTTGTACATGGGCACGGCGCCGACCATGCAGCGTCCGTCCATGAGGAGCTTGGTATTGTCGGCGAAGGTGTATTCGACGGAGTAGCTGTCGAAGTTTTGATCGACGTAGTTGTAGCGGTAGTGGCGCCCGCCGATGGCGTGGGCTTTCACGGGCCACGCATCTTTCATCCAGCAGCAGTGGTCGATGTGATGGATGTAGAAGTCGCTGAAGCAGCCGCCGCTCGCCCAGAGGAAGCTGTGGAAGCGGCTGATCTGCCAGAGCAGTTCGCTCGGGGTGCCGGGCCATTTTTCCGAGAAGGCGGACGCGAGCGGCCCGGCCATGCGGTAGGCGCGCATCAGGATGATTTCGCCGATTTCGCCATCCTGAACGCGGTCGTGAAGTTCGATCATGGACTTGCTGTGGCGTGACATGAGGCCCACGCCGACTTTCAGCCCCTTCTTCACCGACTCCTCGGCGAGCTTGTACATCTTTCGGGCGCTCGGTCCGTCGGCGATGAGCGGCTTTTCCATGAAGACATTCAGCCCTTTGTCGATCGCGTACTGGAAATGCACCCAGCGGAAGGCGAGCGGCGTGGTGAAGATGGCGACGCCGCCGGGCTTCAGGGAATCCATGGCGTGCTTGAATCCGTCGAAGCCGACGAACTGACGCTCGGGGGGGACGTCGATTTTCTCGGCGTGCTGGGCTTTGAGGTTCTGGAGGCTGGCGTCGAGTTTCTTTTGGGAGACATCGGCCATGGCCACGAGCTTCAGCGGCGGGCCGGAGACGCGGAGGGCATTGTCGGCGGCGCCGGTGCCGCGTCCGCCGCAGCCGATGAGCGCGACCTCGATGGTGCTGTCGTCGGCGGCGTGGACGAAGGGGATCTTGATGCCGGCGAGAGCGGAGACGGCGGCGGTGGTGCCTGCGGCTTTGAGAAAGGCGCGACGGGAGCTGTTGGGGAACGGGGACGGGTTCATGGTGGCGCGAGGCTGCGACGATAGGGAGGGTGTGTCAATCACGCGGAAATCACGCGGAAAACGAGCGGGCGGGGTGCGGTTTTGCGGGTATCGTCGGGGCATGTTTTCCGACGCTCCTGCGGCTATGACAAAGGCGATCTACTTCACGGAATTCGCGTCGCCAATTGGCACGATCGAACTGCGCGGCACGGCGGCCGGGCTCACCGGGGTCTTCATGGAAATGCATCGCCACGAACCGGCGCGGCCGGCCGAAGCGGTGCGGGACGCGGGGCCACTGCGCTCGGCGCGGCTTGAGTTGGAGGAATATTTCGCGGGTGGGCGGCGGGAGTTTTCGCTGGCGCTGGCGCCGGCGGGCACGGCGTTCCAGCAGCGGGTGTGGGAGGCGCTGCGGGCGATTCCGTACGGCGAGACGATCAGCTACCGCGAGCTCGCGCGGCAGGTCGGGAATCCGCTCGCAGTGCGCGCGGTGGGCCAGGCGAACGGGCGCAATCCGATCTCGATCATTGTGCCGTGCCACCGGGTGATCGCGGCTGATGGATCGCTTGGTGGATACGGCGGTGGGCTGGAACGGAAGGGGTGGCTGCTGGCGCTGGAGCGCGGCGAGGCGTCCGCAATGTCGCTTGGGCTTTAGCCCAAACGAACGGTGGCACTTTGGGCTAAAGCCCAAGCTACTTTGCGACAGCGACGTCGCGGTGCGTTGGCTGGGGCTTTCCGGGGCGGAAGGATTCGAGGTGATCGAGCTGGGCAGTGAGGCCGGGATACTGTGGCGGGAGTGCGGCGACGGCGTGGCGCACTGCGTCGCGGATCAAGGCGGGATCAGCTTCCGCGCGGCAGTTGATGATGAGCTGGCCGGCGTGGACGGGGGCTTCGAGCCGGAGGGAGAGCTCGGGAACGAAATCGCTGCGGACGAGATTGATGACGGCGATGTCGCCGAGGCCGCCGTCGGGGCTGAGGGTCATTTTCAAATGCGCGATCTCGCTGCCGCCGAGGCGCGTTTGGATGTCGCGGGCGAGCCGGGTGAGGACGGCGTCGGAGTCGAAGCCATCGGTGCTCGCGAACTGCACGGTGGCGTTCAGCCAGCCGAGTAGGGCTTCGCCTTCGGCGTAAAGTTCGTAGTCCACTTCCATGGTTGCCCGGCTGCGCTGCTCGCCGGTTTCCAGACGCGCGAACCACTCGGCGAGACCGCGGTTTTCGCGGACGGAAACGTCGAGTATTTCCGCGCGGGGAAACTCTGCCGCGAGGCGCGCGAGCAAGGGCTGGAGCCGTTCGGCGGGCAGCAGGTCGTTTTTCGCAACGACGATGAGGTCGGCTTCCTCGAGCTGTTTGCGGTAGATATAGAGGACCTTGTCGGAGAATTTTTTCCCCTCCGCGAGCCCGAGCACGCGCTCGGCGCGGACGGGATCGACGAGCACGCTGAGGGGGGCGATGACGAACTGCGCGCCGTAGATGCGGCGCAGCGGGTAGGTGACGGTGGCAACGAGGTCGGTGCAGCTCCCGACGGGCTCGGCGATGAAGACGTCGGGCTTCGACGCGGCGTCGAGGCAGCGGGCGGCATCTACGAGGGAATTGAAACGGCAGCAGAAACATCCGCCGGGGATTTCCTCGGTCGCGAAGCCTTTCGCGCGCAGCATCGCGGTGTCCACGAGCTCGCTGCCTTGGTCATTCGTGATCAGTCCGACGCGCAGACCTTTCGCCGACAGATGCTGCGCGAGCGCGGCGACGGCGGTTGTCTTTCCCGCACCGAGAAAGCCGCCGAGCATGATGTAGCGGGCTTTTCCGGAATTTGGAGTTTGGAGTTCGGCGATTGGGGTCATTCTTCGTGGGCCTGCTTTTCGAGGATGTGGTCGATGGTGGCGTCGAGCAGCGTGCGGTAGGCGGCGAAGTCGATGCACTTGCGGTCAGGCGTCCCCTTTACCTCATACAGCCAGCCCGCGCCATACGGGTCGTCGCCGACGAGCTCGATGTTTTTGCCCAAGGAGGGATTGCCGCCGGCGAAGAGGCCGTCGGCCGCGCAATAGATGTCGCTGATCGCTTTGAAGCCCTCGATGGAGCCGATGATTTCGCCGCTCGCGACGGGCGCTGCGTCCTCCTTTTCCCACTGCACCTCCACGATCTCGCCGAGCATCCGGGTGGCGAATTTTGTGAAGCCGGCGCGCCAGTGGCCGGGATCAATCTCGCGCAGCCAGAAGTGCGACGGGCTATAGAGGCACTCCTCGGGGAGGTGCGTGACGAAATTCGAGCGTTTGTAGAACGAGGTGGGCATGGGCAATGACGAAGGACTAATGGCGAATGACGAGGTGAATGACGAATTCCAAAGTGCGAAATGCGTGGCGCGCGCCGCCGGGCCGTTCGTCATTCGGGCTTCCTTCGGCATTCGTCATCCGTCATTCGTCATTCTGCCGCATGCTCTACTTCGATCACAACGCCACGCACCCGATTTCGCACGCGGCCAGGGAGGCTTGGCTGGACGCGGTGGAGCGCTACGTGGGGAATCCGTCGAGCCCGCACCGGCTCGGCGCGCGCGCAGATGCAGCGCTGGGGCAGGCGAGGGAGAAACTGGCGGGCTGGCTCGGATGCGGCGCGGAGGAGATCGTGTGGACGAGCGGGGCGACGGAGGCGAACAACGCTGTGCTGCATCATGCGGCCCTGGCGAGGGCGGGGGAGGTGTGGATTTCGGCGATCGAGCATCCGTGCATGCTCGCGGCGGCACGGCGGTATTTTCCGAAAACCCATCGCATGATCCCGGTGACGCGCCAGGGGGTGGCGGATATGGAATGGCTCGCGGACGAGCTAAAGCAAAGGCGCCCCGGACTGGTGGCGGTGATGGCGGCGAACAACGAGACGGGGGTGCTTCAGCCGTGGCGCGATGTCTCCGCACTGTGCCGGGAACACGGCGTGCCGTTCTTTTGCGATGCTGCCCAGTGGGTGGGCAAGCTGCCAGGGGGCGGCTTGGGCGTATGCGATTTCGTCAGCGGCTGCGCGCACAAGTTCGGCGGGCCACAGGGGGCGGGCTTCATGAAGGTGTCGCGAGAATTCCTGCCGCTGCTGGTGGGCGGGCCGCAGGAGGATGGCCGCCGGGCAGGGACGGAAAACGTGGCGGGGGTGCTGGCAATGGTTGCGGCGCTGGAGGAGCGCGAGGCCGGACTGGCAGGGGGCGGGGCGACGGGGCGCCTCGCGATGCGTGAACAATTTGAACAGCGGCTAATGAAGGAGGTTGTTGGCGTGGAGATCGTTGGAGTGGGTGTGGAACGGTTGTGGAACACGGTCTCCGTCGTGATGCCGGGCCTTCCGGATTGCCGCCAGCGCTGGGTGGTGAAGTTGGACCGGCTTGGATTCGCCGTCTCGACCGGCTCGGCGTGCGCGAGCGGGAAGGAGGAGCCGTCGCATGTGCTGGCAGCGATGGGGTATTCGGGGGCGGCCGCTTCACGAGTGCTGCGTTTCAGCAGCGGATGGGAGACCGGCGAAGCCGAGTGGGGTCAGCTACTGGACGGGATCAAGCGGGCGACGGAGAAGGCGCCTGCCGATGCGCCGGACACGCGACAAGACGGGATCTCCTTTCCTTGAGCGGCTCAAACCCTAGGCACAGGCCGGGCGCTGGATGAGGACGGAGAGCAGGGCGATGTCCGCAGGCGTAATTCCGCTGATGCGGGCGGCCTGGCCGAGGGTTTCCGGGCGGATACGGGCGAGTTTTTGCCGCGTCTCGGCGCGAAGACCGTGGAGGGAGTGAAAGTCGATTTGCAACGGGATGCGCTGCTCCTCGCTGGCTTGAAGTCGCTCGATCGCGGAGTTCTGCCGGCTAATGTAGCCCGCATATTTCAATTCGATCTCGAGCGACTCCCATCGATCCGCGGGAAATCCGCGGCGTATCGCATCGGGCAGCATTTCGACGCTGTTTTCCGGGCGGCAGATCCATTTTGCGATCCGCGTCTCACCGAACTGCGTGGTCCGGGCAAAGTGGCCCAGGCGCTCCATGTCACCGACCTTTTGCCGGACTTTTTCCCAGCGAGCGGAATCAGCCAGGCCACAGGAGTGGGCGAGCGGAGTCAAACGGAGATCGGCATTGTCCTGCCGGAGAATGAGCCGGTGTTCCGCCCGGCTGGTAAACATCCGGTAAGGCTCAGAGGTGCCTTTGGTCACGAGATCGTCAATCAGGACCCCGATGTAGGCGTCCGCCCGGGAGAGATGAAGCGCGGGCTTACCCAGAATCTTGAGCGCCGCATTTGCCCCCGCAATCAGGCCCTGCGCTCCGGCTTCTTCGTAGCCGGACGTGCCATTGATTTGTCCCGCGAAATAGAGTCCGGGGACACGCTGGGTTTCGAGCGAGTGACTGAGTTGCGTGGGCGGGCAGTAATCGTATTCGACGGCATAACCGGGGCGCATGATTTCGGAATTTTCAAGGCCGGGGATCGTGCGGATGAAGGCGTATTGCACCTCCATCGGAAGGCTGGTTGAAACGCCGTTGACGTAATACTCCTCGGTATGCCGCCCCTCGGGTTCGAGGAAAAGCTGGTGCGAAGCTTTCTCGGCAAACTTTACGACCTTGTCCTCGATCGATGGGCAGTACCGCGGACCCACGCCCTCGATTTTACCTGCGTAAAGGGGGGATTTGTCGAGGTTGGACCGGATCAGTTCGTGGGTGGCGGCATTGGTATGCGTTACCCAGCACGGCAGTTGTTCCACATGGAACACGCCCTCCCGCCAATGGTTGAGTGAAAAGATGTCGTGCTTCCCACCATCCAGTTCCTCGGGCATGTAGGAAAAGGGGAGAGGGGGATCATCCCCTTCGTTTCTCTCGCATCGGGTAAAATCAATAGTCTTTCCATGAAGCCGGCAGGGCGTCCCGGTCTTGAAGCGCCCCACTTCAAAGCCCAACTCTTTGAGGCTGTCGCTGAGAGTCGAGAAGCTGTCGCCCATCCTCCCACCAGCCTGGTTATGCAAACCAACGTGAAGCAAACCCCGCATAAAAGTCCCTGTCGTGATCACCACCGCCTTCCCGAGAACGCGCAAACCGAGATTGGTCTCCACTCCGCACGCGCCGGAATCGTCCACCAGGATCTTCACGACGTTGGCCTGCTTAAGATCGAGGGACTTCTGGCGCTCCAGCACTGCCTTTGCACGAAACTGGTAGGCCTTCTTGTCACATTGCGCGCGAGGGGAACGAACACTGGGACCTTTCTTGGCGTTGAGCATTCGAAACTGGATGCTCGTCGCGTCCGTATTCAGCCCCATCACCCCACCGAGCGCGTCGATCTCGCGGACAATCTGGCCTTTTGCCTGGCCACCGATCGCAGGATTACAGGACATCTGGCCTACGGAATCCAGATTCTGCGTGAGCATCAGCGTTTCGCAACCCAATCGCGCGGAGGCCGTCGCCGCCTCAATCCCGGCATGCCCAGCACCGATGACGATGACATCGTATATTTTTGGATAAGTGAACATGGATGTTCTACGTGGAACTTCTACGTCCCCAAGATTCCCTCTTTCGCCCTCGGAAGCAGTTCGGCGATGCTCGACGTATACACCTTTCCCTCCAGATTCGCAGAACATACCGGTAGCGAGGGCGAAAACTCCGCCAACACTTGCCGGCACGCTCCACAAGGCGTCACGGGTGAGAGCGAATCCGCCACCACCGCCAGCGCCTCAAACTCCCGCTCCCCAGCCGCGACCGCCGCAAAAACGGCAGCCCGCTCCGCGCAGATTGTCAGCCCATAGGACAGATTCTCTATATTGCACCCCGTAAAGACCCGCCCGTTCCGGGTCTTCAACGCCGCTCCCACGGTAAAATGCGAGTACGGCGCATACGCCCGCTCCCGCGCCTGAAGCGCGTCGGCAATCAGCGGAGTAAAATCCACCTTATTCTCTGTGTCCATAGTTCTTAGGTCCAACGCAGTGAAGCATTCGGGGGTTTTCCGTTGCAATCCGGAACGGACTCGCAACAATCCTTTCCGTGGCCGCCCCGAAACGCAATTATCCCGGAAAACTCATCGCTGTCGAGGGTTTGGATGGCTCCGGCAAGTCCACCCAGATCTATCTGGTGAAACGCTGGCTCGAACTCGAAGGTTACCGCGTCTTCTTTACCGAATGGAACTCCTCCATACTCGTCAAGAAATCCACCTCCAAAGGCAAAAAGCGGCAGCTTCTCACTCCGACCACATTCTCCCTCATCCACGCCACCGATTTCGCTGACCGCTACGAGCGCCAAATTCTCCCGCTCCTTCGAGCAGGCTACATCGTCCTCGCCGACCGCTATATTTTCACCGCACTCGCGCGAGACGCCGTCCGTGGAGTCGATCGCGACTGGGTGGCCGAACTTTACAGCTTCGCCGTTCACCCGGACCTCACATTCTATTTCCGCGTCCCGCTCGAAACTTCCCTCAGCCGCATCCTGGACGGCCGCCCGACCCTTAAATTCCACGAAGCCGGCCTCGACATGGGCTGGAGTGCCGATCCATACGAAAGCTTCCGGATTTTTCAGGGGAAGGTGTACACCGAATACGAGGGCATGCGCGAGCAGTTCGGCTTTACCGTGATCGATGCCGCAGAGGAAATCCACATCCAGCAGGCGAAAGTCCGCCAACTTATCCGCGAGAAGATCGATCTTCCTGCCTTTCGACGCCGTCCATGCCACTAAAGGACCACACCTACTTCGGCCGCCCCCTCCCCGAGGCCCGCGATCCGAAATTCGCCGGAAAGCTATTTGCCATCGAGGGGGCGGACGGCTCCGGTCGCTCCACTCAAATCGCCCAACTCAGCCAGTGGCTCGAGGCCAACGGCTATGCCGTCCGCCATATGGGGCTCCGGCGATCCAATCTTGTGGCCGAGGAGTTGGAGGACGCCAAGCAGGGTAATGTCCTCACCCACACCACTCTTTCCCTCTTTTACGCGACAGATTTTTTTGACCAGCTCGTCCACGAAATCATCCCAGCCCTCCGCGCCGGACTCATTGTCATCGCGGACCGCTACATCTACACCCTGATGGCCCGTGCCATCGTCCGTGGAGCAAACCGCGCGTGGACCCGCAATCTGTACGGGCCCGCGCTCGTACCGGACGCCATCTTTTACTTCCGTGTCGGTGCTCGCCAGCTCGTCGAACGGAACTTTCAGAAAAACCCCACGCTGGACTATTGGGAAAGCGGCATGGACCTCGGCTTGTCCCGCGACATGTTTGACAGCTTCATCAAGTACCAGCGCCTCCTCGCCGCCGAATTCGGCCGGATTGCCGCGGAGAACAATTTCACGGTCATTAACGCCAATCTCCGCGTTGACACCATCCAGCACGACCTCCGCCGCCAGATTGGCCGGCAGCTTGGGCTCACTCCCGGCTGAGTTCCTACTATGAAGCGCGCCGCAGCGGGCCGCGCATTGCGGAGGGAGAAAACGAGGCCCGCCGCTGTGTGCGAGTCCCATGCCCATCGGTAGCATTCGCCGACCCTATCACTATCACTGCAAGCTATTTCTGAAAGATCTAATAGTATATAATGCTAACATATACAATATGTTATGCATTACTATAGAGCCCCGTCTTTAAGATCACGCTCGACGGCAGTTTTCGAAAACGCAGTCCAAAATATGGCGGACAATTCGATTCGGGGAGCCGCGCGAAAAGGAACTCTCTCTCGAGAGCACTTCGC
>JAYTML010000712.1:0-2244 GCA_043728655.1 Chthoniobacter sp.
GATGTGCACTGGGTGCTGCGGCGCGGGGACACGGGGCTTTATTCCTATGTCGTCCTCAATCACCCCGCGGCGTATCCGGCGGCGGGCTTCGGCGAATTCCGCGTGGTGTGGAAGCTGCCGCGCGATGCGACGAACTACGCATTTGAGCGCGTGTACGTGGATGCGGTGCGGCGCTGGCAGATGGGATCCTATTACGACTACACGCACGCGACCGCGACCGGCATCGCCGAGGTCGTGCTGCTGACCACCGGAGTGCGCGCGGGAAAGTACGACTGCAAATACGAGTACGCCGCCGAGTACCAGACCATCGGCTGCTGGGGCCACGCGAGTAACACCGGGAAGAAGGGCGTGTGGATGGTGATGGGTGGCTACGACTACCTGAACGACGGCCCCGTCCATCCGGACCTCACCCTCGCGGAGAGTTACAATCTCATCCACTTCGGCCGGAATCATTTTGGCGGATCGAGCACCGGCATGGCGGCCGGCGAGGCGTGGAAAAAAATCTACGGCCCGCATCTTCTCTACTGCAACAGCACGACAGCCACGAGCAACGCCGGCGACACGCTGTGGGCCGACGCGCAGGCGCAGGTCACGGCGGAGACCGGCGCCTGGCCTTACGCGTGGCTGAGCAATGCGGACTACCCGCTCGCCGCCGGGCGCGGCACGGTGACGGGGAAGCTCATCGTGAGCGATCCGCTGAAGCCCGCGGTGAGCGGCGCGAATGCGTGGGTCGGCGTCGCCGCGCCCGAGGAGACCGACGGCAACTGGCAGTACCAGTCGAAGACCTACCAGACGTGGACGCGCGCGGATGCCGCGGGAAATTTCACGATCCCGGCCGTGCGGCCCGGCGCCTACACGCTCTACGCCTTCACCGACGGAGCGGTGGGCGAGTTTTCAAAGACCGGCATCGTCGTGGCGGCGAACGCGACGAATGCGCAGGGCAACCTCGCATGGAACGTCACGCATCCCGGCGCGAGCATCGCGTGGGAAATCGGCGTGCCGAACCGCAGCGCGCGGGAATTCAAACACGGCGGCGATTACTTCGAGCCGTTCCTTTGGAACACCTACTGCGCGGAACTGACGAACCCTCTCGAATACACGGTCGGCACCAGCAATCCCGCGACGGACTGGAATTACGCCCACTCCGGCCACGTCGTAGCGGGCGTGTGGACGACGTGGAAATGGCGCATCCGCTTTAATCTCGCCGCCGTCCCCGCGAGCGGCAGCGCCACGCTCACGCTCGCCTTTGCCGGCAGCGAGAGTGCGCGGATCGACGCGTATGTGAACGACGAGGCGAATCTCTTCGCGCGCTTTTACCCGCCAAATGGCGGCGGCAACGCGCTCATCCGCGAAGGCATCCACGCGAAATACGGCGTGAGCTACGTCACGATTCCGGTGTCGCAGCTCAATGTCGGCGCGAACACCGTCACCCTCATCCAGGGCCGCACGAGCGGGGCGACCGAGCACGTCATGTACGACTACGTGAATCTCGAACTGCCCCCTTTCCCGCCGCCGCCGCCGGACTCGGGCCGCAGCATCGTGTGGAAAGGCGGCGCGAACGCCGCGGCGAACACATGGGACATCGGCACGACCGCGAGCTTCCTCAATGGCGCAGCCGCAACCGCGTTTGGCGCGGGCGACGCCGTCACGCTCGACGCCACCGGATCGAATACGACGAACCTCACGCTCACCGGTTCGCTGGAGCCGAACATCCTCATTTTCTCCGGCACAAAAAACTACACGCTCGCAGGGGCGGGCGCGCTCACCGGGCAGATGTCGCTCGCAAAAACGGGCACGGGAAACCTCACCGTCACCACTGCGCAATCCTTCGCCGGGCCGACCACGGTCACGGGTGGAAAGATCATCTTCACCAATGACACCGCGAACGCCGGCGGCCTCGGCACCAGCGACATCACGCTCGCGGGCGGCACGCTGCAGATGTTCTCCGACTCCGCGAGCTACAACAGCGCCGCGTGGAATCTCGCGGTGCCGACGGGCGCGACCGGCACGCTGAATACGGACTGGCGCTGCGACCTCTATGGCAAGCTCACCGGCGGCGGCACGCTCAACTACGTGATGCCGAGCGGCGGCGTCCGCACCACGCTCTACGGCGACTGGTCGGGCTTCTCCGGCGTCGTGAATGCGACGGGGACTAATTCGGAATTCCGCATGGGCACAAGCTACAGCTACCCCGGCCTGCCAAACGCCGCGCTCAACCTCGGCGCGAGCGTGACCGCGACCTAC
>JAYTML010000713.1:0-2130 GCA_043728655.1 Chthoniobacter sp.
GCACGGCGAGCGAAGCGCCGCGGGCCGCGACGCTGGGGGGCGGCGGATACTGATCCGCACCGGGATTCGCGCGGGAGGAGGCACTTTCCGATTCGCAGGATGTTCCCCCGTGGGCTACTGATTCGCTTTCCTGTGAAAGAATCCGCGGCATCCCCAGACAATTCCTCGGAGCCCGCGCCGTCGCTGCGCCGGGCGCTTCCCGCAGCGCTGGTTCTTTCCATCGGACTCACGCTTTCGGTCGCGGTCTTCCTCCTCGTGCGGCGCTGGGACACGGATCGCGTGAAGCGTGCGTTTGAATGGCGGTCGCAGAGCGCCGCGGGCGATTTGCGCGAGGCGGTGACGCGCTCGGAGGACTGCCTCTACACGCTGCGCGATCTTTACGACGCTTCCGAGAACGTCACGGCCGAGGAGTTCAGACTCACAGCGGAAAATCTCCGCGGGCGCCATCGGGGAATTCAGATTTTGACCTACGTCGCCGCGACTTCGGCGGATACGCAGGAGATCGCCTACATCGAGCCGCCCACGGGAAGTGACCGGGCGGCGGGTTTTAATCATGCGACTGGACCGGACGCGGCCGTGCTCATGGAAGCCGCCGCCAGCGGGAAGCCGCGGGCCACACCACGGTTCGCGCTGAGCGGATCGGCGAATTTTCAGTTTGGATGGGAGGTTTTCCTCCCCCTCTATCAGCCGGGGCCGCCGCCGCAGACCGAGGCGGACCGGCGCGCGCGGCTGCGCGGCTTTGTCAGCGGCACTTTCCGCCTGACAGACCTCATCTGGGGGATGACCCACGAGAATCCGTCGCGCACGCTGGAGGCGCTCATCACGGACGAGTCGCCGGGAGTTCGGGATCCCTTCCTCGTCGCCCTGATTGCGGAGCGCATCCTCACGGGGCCGCCGCCAGTGGCGGCGGAATTCGCAAGCGGGCTGAATCTGGCGCTGCCGCTCGCGGTCGGGGGGCGGGAGTGGCGCGTGCGGTTCCGCCCGGCACCGGCGTGGCTCGCCGGGCAGTCCACGTCCTACGCTTACGGCTTTCTCGCAGCAGGGGTGCTGCTCACCGGCGTGGTCACGTCCGCCCTGCTCAATGCCCAGCGGCAGCAGGCGGTGATCGAGAAACTCGTCGCGCAACGGACAGGAGAGTTGCACGCCGCGCAGGAGGAACTCCGCGAGGACATCCGCCAGCGGGACGTGGCGGAGCAGGCTCTGAGGGCGAGCGAGGAGAGGTACCGGGCTTTCGTGGAGCAAAGCACGGAGGCCATCTGGAGGTTCGAGGTCGAGCCGCCGATTCCGACCGATCTGCCAGTCGCGGAGCAGGTGGAGGCGTATCTCCGAAACGCCACGCTGGCCGAGTGCAATGATGTGATGGCCCAGATGTACGGCTATGTGCGCTCGAAGGAATTCGTGGGCACCCCGCTTTCCGAACTCCTGCCGCTCGATGACCCCCGCAATCTCGATCATGTCCGCGCTTTTATAGAAAACCGCTACCGGGTGACCGACGAGGAGACGCATGAGGTGGACAGAAACGGCCACCCGAAATCCTTTCTAAACAACCTGACCGGCATCGTGGAGGATCACCTGCTCCGCCGCGTGTGGGGCACGCAGCGGGATATCACCGAGCGCAAGCACGCGGAGGACGCGCGGCGCGAGCAGGAGCTGCGGCTGCGCCTCGCAGTCGCGGCGTCGGGGCTGGGCACCTGGGAGTGGGACATCCGCACGGATCGCATGGCTTGGTCGCCCGAGACCGAGGCCATGTTTGGCCTGCCGTCGGGAACTTTTGATGGGAACCCGGAGACCTTTTTCTCCTTCGCCCACCCGGAGGATGCCGGGATCGTGCGTTCGACGCTCGGCGACGCGATCAAGACACCTGGCCCGGCCACGGTTCCCGATCAGCCGCGGCGCTTCGTCCGGCGCGACGGGACGCTGCGCTGGCTGGTGGCGCGCGGGCTGACGCTCCGCGATGCCGCCGGGAATCCGCTCCGCATGATCGGCGCGGTGCTGGATGTGACCGCGCAGCGCCAGGCGGAGGAGGAGCGAACGCTGATCGAGAGGAAGCTGCAGGAGACGCAGAAGCTCGAAAGTCTCGGCGTGCTCGCCGGCGGGATCGCGCACGATTTTAACAACCTGCTGACCGGC
>JAYTML010000714.1:0-2741 GCA_043728655.1 Chthoniobacter sp.
GTCATCGGTTTCACCGGCACGAGTTCGCCGTCGAGCTCCATGTGCCCCTCGCCTTCGAGCACCAGATAGATCTCGGTCATCTTCTTGTGGTAATGCGTGCGGGCGTCTTCCGAGATGTCCACGACGTGCAGGGTCGCGAGCGGATTGTCCGGCGTGGCAAAGGCGCGGCGGCTGGAACCGCACGGACATGCAACCGGGGCGATCGCGCCCATGTCGGCGAGGCGGTAGTTTTTCATGCGAGGATGCCCTTCACGATCTTCCCCTCATTCGTCGGCCCGATGAGCCGCTGATTGAGCCCCTGGTAGCGGTAGTGGAAGCGGTAAGGATCGAAGCCCATGAGGTGCATGATCGTGGCCTGCAGGTCGCGCACGGTCACTTTGTCCTGCGTGACGTGGTAGCCGAAATCGTCCGTCGCGCCAAAGATCGTGCCGGGCTTCACCCCGCCGCCCGCCATCCAGATCGAGAACGCGTGCGGATGATGATCGCGCCCGAGGAACTTCGAGCCGCCGCGCGCCTCATTCATCGGCGTGCGGCCAAACTCCCCGCCCCACACGACGAGCGTGGAGTCGAGCAGACCGCGCTGCTTCAGATCCTGGACGAGAGCCGCAGCGGCTTTGTCCATCTGCCGGCATTTGTTCGGCAGGCTCGTCATCAGGTCGTCAACCGCGCCCGTGCCATGCATGTCCCAGCCCCAGTCGTAGAGCTGCACAAAGCGCACGCCCTTTTCCACGAGCCGCCGCGCGAGCAGGCAGTTGTTCGCAAACGACGCCTCGCCCGGTTTCGCCCCGTACATTTCGCGGATCGTCTCCGGCTCCTTGCCGATGTCCATGACCTCCGGCACCGCGATCTGCATCCGGTACGCCAGCTCGTACTGCTGGATGCGCGTGAGCGTCTCGGGATCGCCAAAGGTCTGCGCCTCCGCCTCGTTCAGCGTCTTCAGCGCGTCGAGCGAGCGGCGGCGCGACTCGCGGCTCATGCCCGCCGGGTTGTCTGCGAAAAGGATCGGTTCGCCCGCGGCGCGGCACTGCACGCCCTGATAGACGCTCGGCAAAAAGCCCGATCCCCACAGGGACTTGCCGCCCGTCGGGTCGGTGCCGCCGCTGAGCATGACAACGAAGCCGGGCAGATCCTGATTCTCCGAGCCGAGCCCGTACGTGAGCCACGAGCCCATCGAGGCCGAGCCGCTTCGCATGTTGCCGGTGTAGAGGAAAAGCTCGGCGGGTGCGTGGTTGAACTGGTCCGTGTTCATCGAGCGGATCAGCGCCACGTCGTCCACGATATTGGCGAAGTTCGGCAGCAGCTCGCTCACCCACGCGCCGCTTTTGCCGTGTTGCGCGAATTTGTACGGCGACCCGAGCAGCTTCGGCCGGCCCTTGATGAACGCGAACGTCTCGCCCTTCATCAGCTCGTCCGGGCAGTCCTCCATGTGGTGCTTCACCAGTTCCGGCTTCCAGTCGAAGAGATCGTGCTGCGGCGGCGCGCCGCTCATCGCGAGATAGATGACGGCCTTCACCTTGCTCGGAAGCGGCGGCGGCTTCACCGCGAGCGGATGCTGCGCGTCGGCGGCGAAGCCTTTGCCCATCAGGCTTTGCAGTGCGATGGCGCCGAGCGAAAACTTGCCGGCACCGGCGAGGAACTCGCGCCGGGACTGCGCGCGGGCGTTGGTAAAGCGGAGGTTCATGATTCGGAGGGACATGCTCCCGCGTGTCCCCATCTTAGCCGGGCAGCGATGACGTCGGGGACGCGCGGGAGCGCATCCCTCCGCAGGTTGGATGCACGCGTATTCATCAGCTTTTCATCAGCAAGGCGTCGAGGTTGAGGAGGACATTCGCCACGACAGTCCACGCGGCGAGTTCGGCGGCGTCGGCGTTCGCGGGGAGCGGACCGAGGGGCTGCGTCGCCAGCTTCGCCGCGGCGCCTGCGTCGGCGCGATAGGCCGCGAGTTCGCTTTCGTACAATGCCTCGAGCGCCTTTACCTGCGCGGAGTCGGTCGGGCGCGCGGTGCAGAGCTTCAGCGCGAATCGCAGCCGCGCTTCCGTATCCGCGCCACCTTCGCGAACGATCCGCCGGGCGAGCGACTGCGCGCATTCCACGAAGACGGGATCGTTCATCGTCACGAACGCCTGCAGCGGCGTATTCGTCGGCAGACGCCGGACGGTGCAGGCTTCGCGGCTCGGCGCGTCAAAGGTTGTCATGCTCGGATACGGCATCGTGCGCCGCCAAAACGTGTAGAGCCCGCGCCGGTAACGGTTCTCTCCCTGCGACGTCGGATAGGCGTTCTGTCCGCCGTTGAACGCGACCTTCCACAGCCCGTCAGGCTGCGGCGGATACACGCTCGGTCCGCCCATTTTCGGCGACAGCAGCCCGCTCAGCGCGAGCGCTTGATCGCGCACGGCCTCCGCATCCAGACGCCGCCGGGAGGCGTGTGCGAGCAGGCGGTTGCGCGCGTCTTTCTCCAGCATCTCCGGCGTCACGCGCGAGGACTGCCGGTACGTCGCGCTCGTCACTATCATCCGCAGCAGCGCTTTCATATCCCAGCCGAGGCCCGGCTGCGCTGGATCGGCGGACTTCGGCGACTGGAAGGTGACGGCCAGCCAGTCGAGCAGTTCGGGGTGGCTCGGGAGCGCGCCCTGCGTGCCGAAATCCTCCTCGCTCTCGACGATGCCCACGCCGAAAAGCTGCGACCAGAAACGGTTCACGGCGACGCGCGCCGTCAGCGGATTCTCGCGGCTCACGAGCCA
>JAYTML010000715.1:0-8186 GCA_043728655.1 Chthoniobacter sp.
GTGGTCATCGAAGACCTCACCGCGTCGCTCGAGGTGATGATTTGGAGCGAGACCTTCAACAAGGCGCAGACGCTTCTCACGCTCGGCAACGTCGTCACCATCACGGGCCGGCTCGACCGGCGCGAGGATGCGCCGCGGCTTTCCGCCAATGACGTGAAGCCGCTGAAGAAGCCCGCGCCCGCCGACAAGCCGGTCGTTCTCTCCTTCCAGCAGGGCCGCGCGACCGAGCAGGATCTGGCAGACGTGCGGGCGATCGTCGCGCAGTTCCCCGGTCCGCGCATCCTGGAGCTTTGCTTCCTCGACGACCGCGGCAACCGCCTGCGGATGCGCGCTGGCAAAGACTTTGGCGTCGCCCTGACCGCGGAGTCCGAGCAGCGCCTCGCGCCGTGGCTGAGGCGCTGATCAGGCAGGCGCTCCGAGATTTGTGACAGGATTGTCGTTTGGCGGTCGCCAGAAAACCTGCTATTGGCGGCGCGTGATTTTTCTCCGCCTCCTGCTCGCCCCACTGGCCGCCATCCTTTTCATCCCGCTCGCCACGGCCTCGCCGTCCGGCCAGGAAATCGTCATCAGCGTGAAGCGCCAGACCATGACCGTCCTCGAGGGCGGTGCGCGCAAGGCGCAGTTCCCGGTCTCGACGTCCAAGTTCGGCGTGGGCGACCAGGCGCGCAGCTACCGCACGCCGCTCGGCGCGTTTCGCATCGAGAAAAAAGTGGGCGCGAATCTTCCGACGGGCGCTGTTTTCAAAGGGCTGCATTTCACCGGTGAAGTCGTCCGGCCAAACTCTCCCGGCCGCGATCCGATCGTAACCCGCGTGCTCTGCCTGGCCGGCGGCAGCGCGGGCTCGCGCGGCATTTACATCCACGGCACGCCGCAGGAGCGCGCCATCGGCCGCCCCGCCAGCTACGGCTGCATCCGCATGCGCTCGCGCGATGTCATCGAGCTTTTCGACACCGTCCCGGTCGGCACCCGCGTGCTCATCACCGACGCGCCAGCCACGCACCTCGCCGCAGCCAGCCGCACGGACTCCCGCGGCACCGAGTGGCTCCGCTGACCGGGCGTCCGCGACTCCCCTCAGGAAAATCGCGCCGGCGGCGCTCGACTCCGCGGAGCGGCAAAGGAATGCTCGCCCCATGGCTCCCGAAATCACCTATCCAGGCGTCTATGTCGAAGAGCTTCCCGGTGACGTGAGGGTCATCACCGGCGTGCCCACCGGCATCGCAGCCTTCATCGGCGCGGCGAAACGCGGGCCGGTCAGCAAGGCCATGCGCGTGACGGGCTTCGCCGAATTTGAGCGCGTGTTCGGCGGCCTGCTCGCGGGCGCGGAACTGGGCTACGCCGTGCGGCAGTTTTTTCTCAATGGCGGCACCGAGACGTTCGTCGTGCGCGTCGCCCGGCGTGCCTCCGAGGCCCAGACGGTGAAAGGCATCCGCGCTTTCGATCAAGTCGCGCTGGTGAATCTCCTCGCGCTCCCCGGAGTCACCGCCGCAGGCATCCTCGCGCGTGCAGCCGACTACTGCCGGGAGCGCCACGCCTTTCTCCTCATCGACGCGCCAGGGTCCGCGACGACGCCGGCGGAGATGGCGCAGTTCATCCGCAGCGGCACGCTGCCCGTGAGCAGCCACGCAGCCATCTACTTCCCGTGGACGACCGTCGCCGACCCACTCCGCGGCGACCAGCCGCGCGCCACTCCGCCCAGCGGCAGCATCGCCGGGCTCATCGCGCGCACCGACCGCACTGCGGGTGTGTGGAAAGCGCCCGCGGGAACCACCGCCACGCTCACCGGCGTGGCGGGACTCGCGGCAAACGTCTCCGACTCGGATCTCGCGCTGCTCACTCCGCTCGCGGTGAACTGCCTGCGCATCCTGCCCACCGGCGCCATCGTGGCCTGGGGCGCGCGGACGCTGGAGGGGCGCGACGGTTTTCCATCGGACTGGCGGTATCTCCCGGTGCGGCGGCTCGCGCTGTGCCTGGAGGAAAGGATCCGGCGCTCGACACAGTGGGTCGTCTTCGAGCCAAACGGCGAACCTCTTTGGGCAAAGATCCGCTCGAATGTCGGCGCCGTGCTGGACGAGTTTTTCCGGGCGGGCGCGTTCCAAGGGAGCCGACCGAAGGACGCCTACTTCGTGCGCTGCGACGCCCAGACGATGACCGCCGCGGACATCGCCGCCGGGAGCATCATCATAGCGGTGGGCTTCGCGCCGCTGAAGCCGGCGGAGTTCGTCGTCCTCACCATCCGGCAGCAGAGCGCCACCACGCCGTGATGAAGGAGCATTTCGCCGCCTTGGGCGTGCGCATCTTTCGCCGCCGCCTGCACGTCGGGCTCGCCGCCGTCCTGCTCGCCACGCTCGTCTTCCGGCCGCGCAATTTCTTTGGCGCGCACGAGACAGCGGGCAACGTCGTTTCGCTCATCCTGGTCGTCACCGGGCTGGCGCTGCGCGCGTGGGCGGCGGGCTGCGCGGGCAGGCACACGCGGCGCGCGACGATCGAGGCGCCGCGGCTCGCGACGGGCGGGCCCTTCGCGCATGTGCGCAATCCGATCTATCTCGCGAGCATCATCCTCGGCCTCGGCATGGTCGGGCTGCTCGGCGATCCGTGGATGCTCGGACTCTACATCGCGGTCTTCGTCTTCCTGTACACCGCCATCGTACCCGCAGAGGAGCGCTTCCTCCTCGGTGAGTTTGGCGAGGCTTACGCCCGCTACTGTGCAAACGTCCCTCGCCTGCTGCCTCGCCTGCGCCGCTGGCCGGAAGCGGAACGGCGCCCCTTCGATCGCGCGGCAATCCTCGGCGAAGCGCGCCTCGCGCTCATCCTCGTCGCCATCTACGCCGGGCTGCGGACTGCGGCGGCGCTCCGCATGGAGTGGATGGGCTATTGAAACGACGAATGGCAAATGCGCGAATGACGAATCGCATCATTTCGCGCCGAGCGGCAGGCGCACGGTGATCGTCGTTCCCACGCCATACCGGCTCTCCGCCGTCACCGTCCCGCCGTGTGTCTGCGCGATGTGTTTCACGATCGACAGCCCCAGCCCAGTGCCGCCCTGCCCGCGCGTGCGCGCTTTGTCCGCGCGGTAAAAGCGCTCGAAGATGTGCGGCAGATCGGCGGGCGGAATGCCGAGCCCGGAATCCTCGACGCTCAGCGCGAGCTGGGAGCCCTCCTGCGCGGCGCGGACCCGGATCTGACCGCCCGGCTCGGTGTACTTCACCGCGTTTTCGAGCAGGTTATTCATCACCTGCCCGACCCGCAGCGGGTCGGCGAAAAGCGGCGGCAGATCCGCGGGCGCATCGAGCGCGAGCGTGAGGTTCTGCTTCGCGATCCTGCCTTGCCAGTCTGCGCCCACGGCGTGCAGGAATGCTCCCACGGCGATTTCCTCCGGCTCGATGTTCCCGTGCCGCGATTCCAGCCGCGCGAGCGTGAGCAGGTCCTCCAGCAGCGCGTTCAGGCGGCATGAGTGCTTGGCGAGGATCTCAAAAACCTCCGCCTGCGCCTCGCGCGGCATGGCCGGATCATCGCGGAGGTTTTCCAGATATCCGTGAAAAATCGAAAGCGGCGTGCGCAGCTCGTGCGAGACGTTCGCCACGAACTCGCGCCGCACATCCTCGAGCTGCTTCAGCCGCGTGATGTCGCGGAAGATCGCGACCACGCCCGGCCCGCCCGCCTCGTCGCGGATGGGCACCGCCCGCACGGCGAAGTGGCGTGGCGGCCTGCCTCCATCCATCGCCACGTCGCGCGCCTGCTCGTCCCCGGTCGCAAGCGCGGCGGTGAGCATCGCCTCCAGCTCCGGCTCGCGCAGCACCTGCAGCACGGTCTGCCCGAGCGGGTCGCCCTTTGGCTCGAAGAGCCGGATGAAGGACGGATTCACGAGCCGCAGCACATGGTGCGCGTCCACCACGATGACCCCCTCCTCCATGCTCGCGAGGATCGTCCGCAGATTGAATTCCTCCCGCTCGAACTGCGCCCGCAGCCGCTCCTGTCCGGCGGCGATCTTCTCCAGCGGATGAGTCAGCGCGGAAAAGCTGCTGCCGGCGGGAAAGTCCATGCTCTCCGGTCTCCGTCCATCCGCCAGCTCCTCCATCAGCCGCTCAAGGTGGAGGCGCTGCCGCTCCAGCCTCCGGTGGGAAAGCCACCACGCACCCGCGATGGCGACGGCGAGAAATCCGAGGAACCAGGCCATGGGCTAACGCTGCCCCCTCACTTCTGCTCCGCGATCCGATAGCCGAATCCGCGAACGGTCTCGATGCAGTCGGCCGTCTTTCCCAGCTTCTCCCGCACACGGCGCACGTGCGTGTCCACGGTCCGCGTGTCGATCGCACTCTCGTAGCCCCACACCTCATTGAGCAGCGTATCGCGGCTCTGCACGCGGCCGCGGCGCTCGATGAGCAGCGTGAGCAGCTTGAACTCGGTGGCAGTGAATTCCACGGGCTTTCCCTCCACCGTGATCTCGTAGCGCGCACGGTCGATCCGGATCGGCCCCAGCGTCAGCAGGTCGCCCGTCTCGCCAGCGCCCTGCGCCCGCCGCATCACGGATTTCACGCGCAGCACCAGCTCCCGCGGGCTAAAGGGCTTGGTCAGGTAATCGTCCGCGCCCAGTTCGAGGCCCACGATGCGGTCCACCTCCTCCGCCTTTGCCGTGAGCATGATGATCGGGATCAGCGCCGTGCCCGGCTCCCTTTTCAAAACCTTGCACACCTCCAGCCCCGACATCTCCGGCAGCATCAGATCCAGCACAATCAGCGCCGGCGCAGCCTCACGCGCCAGTGTCAGCGCGGTCATCCCGTCCTCCGCCTTGAGCACGTTGAAGCCGGCGTTCTTCAGATTCATCGAGACAAGCTGGAGGACATCCGGCTCATCATCGGCGACGAGGATTTTTGGGTTTGCGGCTTTGCTGCTCATGGAAAGATGCCGCGAAGTCTAGGAGCATCGGCACTGCGGGCAAGGGAACGGTTGTGACATTCCTGCAACGCACCGTCCGCATGCCACCACGCCGCGGGTTGCCCGCGCACGGGGATTCAAAATGTCCCTTTCTTCAGGGCCAATCGCCCGCCCCGGTGCGCGGCGTTTCACACCACGCACCGGATGGGATGGCTCAGTTCCGCCGACGCCGCGCGAGGACGCCGAGGGCGCCTACCACGAGCAGGCCCAGAGCGCCGGGCTCGGGAACGGCTGCGGACGATCCGCCGCCGAATCCCGCGAAGGGTGCCGCGGAACCGAAGGTAACGACCGCTCCGGCTCCGATGTTCAGCGCGCCGAGGGTCTGGCTGGACGTGAAGTTGGTCGTCGCGTTTGCATTCACCGTCGCGGTCCCGGCGGTGAAGGAGCCGTTGACGTTGGTGGTGCCGGCAGTCGTCGAGAGGATCGCGTAATTCTGCCCGCCGTTGAGGTTCAGTGTGCCGGTGCCGTTCTTTGTCACGCTGCCAGTGCCGTTGATCGTGCTCGCGACGGAGATCGTATTGCTGCGGTCGAAGACGAGCGCGGCATTGTCAGTGATCGTCGCGGCGCTGAGCGAGCCGGTGGTGCCGCCATCGCCGACGCGCAGGGTTCCCGCGCTGATGGTCGTGGGGCCGGCGTTGGTGCTGTTTTGGGCAATGGTCAGGCTGCCGTTACCGGTCTTGGTCAGTCCGCCTGCGCCGGAGACGGCCCCGGTGAGGACGGCGGTGCTGAGCACGGAGACCTCGGTGGTGACGGCCAAGCTGACCGCATTGGCGATCGTGATGGTGCCGTCATGGTAGAGGAGCGTTCCCGTGGCGTCCGCAATCGGCGTGAAGTCCGCCGGATTGGTGGAATTGCGACCGAGCATGTCCACACCGACGCCGAAGGCCCATCCGCTGTGGGGTCCGACACCGCCATTGCCCTGCCCGAGACGGATCTCGATCGTGTGAGCGCCCGGCGCGAGGGTGACGTTGCCTTTCGTCACCGTGTTCCAACTGCCGTCGTTGAGGACCGTCACCCCGTCGATGGAGAGGAAAACGCTGTCGTCAAACTGCTCGGCGAACGTCCAGGTGACGGGCGAGTTGCCCGCGACATTGATCTTCCCGAAATAGCCCCAGGTGGAATTGTCGCCAAACGCCGCGGTGTCCGTGCTGTTCGCCCTGGGCGTGGAAAGCCGGATCGCGTCCTGCGGGATCGGGGAGGCGAGGTCGAATGAATTCGTGCCGTAGGACACGCGGCCTTCGAAAAGACCGCCGGGACTGATGGAGACGCGTCCGCCGGTCACCGTCAAGGCGCCGCTGCCCAGCGCCTGGTTATTCATGATGGCCAGCGTGCCCTGTGTCAGTTGGACGCCGCCGGAGTGCGCATTGGCGGTGGAGAGTCCGAGAGTTCCAGCACCCGTTTTGGTGATCGCCCCGACGCCGTCGAGGGTGGAGGTGCTGATGGCAACATCGAATCCGTTGGTGTTGATGTTCGCGCCATTCGACGTGATCTCGGATGTCGTGGCATCGAATCCGCGGATGAAGTCCGCTTCCGAGGCGCGCGCCTTGAGCAGGCCGCCATTGAAATTCAACTGGGCGATGGACGCGGCATTCGACTTGCCGATGTAGCCCGTGAGGACGGTGCCGCCGTCCATATTCAAGGTGCCATTTCCCGTGGCCGCAGAGCCGATGTCGATGGCCCGCGCATCGAGCAGGCCGGTGGTGACCGTCGCGATGCCGGTTCCTTCCTCACCGATGATCATCCGAGCGCCGGCACCCGACTGCGTAAAGGTGCCTCCGTTGAGGGTGAAAAAGCCCGCGCCGCCCGCGACGCGACCGACGACTGGGGTTCCACCGGTGGCGTTAAAGGTGCCAGCCGTCTGGGTGTAGTAACCGATGCCGGAGCGACCCACTTGGAAGTTCGAGTTGGTCGTGACGGCACCACCGTTGACAAAGAATTCACCAGTCCCGCCACCCACCGAACCAATGAATGACTCACCGCCGATGGTCACCACGGTGGAGAGGCCCGATACGGTCACGTTGCCAAAGCCGCCGCTGCCGTCGCCTACAATGAAGCCGCCATTGGCCGCGAGCGTGCCCCCGGTAGCGTTGACCGCCCCGGTGCCAGCCATGCCCACATAGAAGCGACCGCTGGAGACGTTCCCCGCATTGACGTTTAATGTGCCGCTCCCGCTGCCATTCATTCCAATGAAGGCCCAGCCCTGATTGAACGCCGCCGTGCCGCCATTGACATCAACCCGGCCAATGCCGGAAACCCCGAGGAACATGTCGTAATCCTGCGAAATGATGGAGGCACCCGCATTGATGTTCACCCGCCCATTGGTATTGGCTCCATCGCCCACCGTCAGCGCCCGCACGCGGGCCGAGGCGGTATCGGAAAGATTCCACACTCCGATTCCACCGGTCCCGCCATCCTGAAGTCCGCCGACAGTGACGTTTCCTTTATTCGTCCCGCGGTTGCTCGTATCGACGACCGCCTGGTTATTCAGCACGCTGCTGCCGCTCATGTTGAAGGTGCCGCTGCCCTGCTGGCCGATGACCAAAGTCCCGGTGTGGTTCTGGTTCCACGTGCCTCCGGTCATCGCCACCGTGCCGACGCTCCCCGGCGCGCCGGCGAGCACAGTGCCCCCGGTGCTCGTCCACGTTCCCGAGTTCATCGTCACTCCTCCGGTCGTCCCGAGGTCGCCGATCATGGCGCCGACCGAGGCGAGCGTGCCACCCGTCAGGGCGACCGTTCCGCCATTCGCGACCGTCATGAGGCCGGCCACGGTGGTGGAGCCGCCCGCAGGGAGAGTCGCCGCATTGTTCACGGCGAGGCTCGATGTGCCATTGATCGTTCCCTCATTGCGGAAAGTGCCAGCGTTCAGCGCAGTGGGGCCGGTGTAGGTCGCGCTCCCCGTGTAGGTCAGCGCGCCCGTGCCGTTCTGCGCCACTGAACCCGCGCCCGAGATGGCGGTAGCCAGGGTCGAAGCATTGGAGCGATTCAATGAGAGCGCTGCCCCCCCGGCGAGCGTGACCGCCCCGGAACCGGCCGTGCCAGCAGTGCCGCCGATCGTCAGCGTGCCTGCGTTGACAAAGGTCTGGCCGTAGCTGTTCGCGCCACTGAGGACGAGCGTGCCAGTGGCGGTCAGAGTCAGGCTGGAAGAACCTGAGATTGCACCGGAAATGGTCAGCGTGGTGCCTGCTGCGACCTCGGCATTTGTGGCGGCGCCCAAGGCGACCGGCGCGGCGAGGGTGTGGTTGCCATTCACCTGC
>JAYTML010000716.1:0-2063 GCA_043728655.1 Chthoniobacter sp.
AGCCGCTTCATAAACGTCGTAGCATAACGCCTGCGACGAATATGACTCCGAAGGTCAAATCGCAAAAGCTGTCAAGAGGTGCTCGGTGGACCGCTTACCTTCCCCTGCGTCGCCGAACCAGGCACAGTCGATGAGTTGCATCGTGACACCGAAAGAACCAACCGACCTCGAAACGCTCGCCGGCTACGCTGAGGGCTACGCCGAGTTTGCGATGAAAAACATCGGCCGTGTGCCGCCGACTATGCTACCTGTTTCACCGGAGGGGTTGCTCCACTTCATCCCCGAGTCACTCGCGGACGAGCGCGCCAAGAACGACTTTGCCAATATCGGCAGGCTCATCTGTGCGGCCTACGGCGCAACGTCCATGGTGATGATCCTGAAGTCCTGGGTGACGATGGCGAAGCCCGGCCATGAACTCGACGTGGAGACGCCGCCGTCCGAGGCTTTCGACCGCGAGGAATTCGTCGTCGTGATGGGCGAGAGCTTGGGCCGAAAAACGCAGCGGTTCCTGCCCATCCTGCGGACGGATGTCGGCGGATTCTTTGGGTTCGGCGAGTTCGATGCCATGAAAGGACGGCATTGAGGGGCGCTTCGCCGGGATGCTGCCGCCCAAGGTAACGACGCCGGAGATGCGGTCGGTGGCGCAGGCGCTGCTCGCGACGATGGGCGTCACTCGTGATGCGTTGCAGCCGAAGCCCGGCAACAACTGAACGTCGTGCAGCGGGCGCGCTTTCCTGCGGCGATACTGATTTACGCGAGAGGACGCTGATCGAGACGCTCCAGCACCTTGTCCATCACGAGCAGCACCTTCTCGGTGACGACGATCATCTTGGCGTGGTCCCCTTCCATGTAGGCGATGAGCTTGTTGGTCACATCGGCGTTCACGATGCGCTGGCTTTCGAGCTGATTGAGCAGCCAGCGGACGATGAACGACCAGCTCGCAATCGCGATGGCGGCGAGCGCCAGAAACCAATACGCGATGTTCTTGTCGGCGAGGTAATCGACTTCCGGCTGAAACGGAATGGCCCCCGTTGCAACGCCCACGGCGCCGAGTGCGACGCTGGGAAGAACAGCAAAAAGCAGAATGGCGAGAGTGAGGCGGAATTTCATGTCAGGGCGCGCACGTCAAATCTCCGCCATGGGCGCGACGACGTGGCGATACGGCCGCTGTGAACCGTCCGCCTGGTAGTTGCTGTATCGCGTGCCGGTGAGGTCGGAATGCTCGACGGCCTGCCACGCAAGGTTGGGAAAGGCCGCGTAGGTCGGGATGGATTTGTGGAGCGCGGAGAGCAGCACGTCGGAGTGGAAAAGATGCGGTGCATTGCGCGGCCCGCCGCGCATCGCTTTGCGCGCGGCAAGAAAACAAGACGCGCGGATCGCGCAGGCATGGAAGTCGAAGGCGCGGGAAACGCGGACGAGGCCGGGCGCGACGGGAGTCGGTGTTTCGCAGTGCTGGCAGCCGAAGTAGAACATGCCCCAATCGTCGGGCAGCTCGATGGCCGCAATGCGCTCGATGAATGCCGGATGGAAGACCACGTCGTCCTCGAAGTAGAGAATGGCTGACGCTTTCTCGCGCTGCGCGGAGCGGAGAGCAAAGCGCTTCGTGAGGGCGCATGAACGTTTTCGCAGGCTGCGAAAACCGCGATGCTCGTGAATTGAATGCACAGCGGCCGACTGAATCCACTGCGCGGACAAACCAACCGCTGCGAGGCGCGGGAGCAGTCTTTCGCGGCGGTCTGTCCGCTCCGGCAAACTCGCGAACACGCGGAGTGGAAAAAGTTCGGCGGGGTTCACGCAGCGGACTCGCAGAGGGGTTTCCAGCCGAGGTGCTCGCGGGCCATCCGAAGGAAGGCCACGCGCTCGGCGGCGTGGTTTCGGCGATGGCAGAGGCCGAAGTCGATCGGGAAGATCGGTGCCGATCAGGCGCTCCGTGTTACTGGTCGGGCGATAGACGAAACATGGCCACCGCGAATTCACAAAGTAAGTGCAACACGGGAAGAGTGGTGGTGGGAGGAAGAAGAGAGTCTCGATGGAGGGGAAAATCTGGCAGGAGGGTGGCAATG
>JAYTML010000717.1:0-7941 GCA_043728655.1 Chthoniobacter sp.
TTTCCTCTCCGCCGTCGTCGCCTCAGCCCTCCTCGCAGTGCTCCCCGGCCGCATCCTCGCCGAACCGCCGAAAATCGAACACGTCATCGAGCTTCTCCATGAAGCGAAGGATTCCTCGAACCCGGTGCCGCTGCTGGAAAAGGCGCATGCCGCGCTTAAGGACTTCAGTCCGGCTCCATCCAAAGCAGCTGGTGCAAAAAAGAAGAACACCGCCAACCGGGACGGCGCGCAGGAACACAAACACAAGGCGATGGAGGCGATCGCCGAAGCGATCAAGACCGCGAAGGATGGGGGCGACGCGAAGCCAAAGATCGAGCACGCGGTGGCCCTGACTCACGAAGCCGGCGATTCGAAGCGCTGAGTCGCGGCGCCACCACGCGGCTGGAGTGCCCGATCGGGGAACGGGCCGTGACTTTCCGCGCGAATTGAGGATTGAGACCGACCGGGGTGGGAACGCACACTCACGGCCTATGGAAATCGCAAAACAACTCTCGGTCTTTCTCGCGAACAAACCCGGCACGCTCGCGAAGGTCTGTGCCGAGCTGACGAAGGCAAAAATCAATATTTACGCCCTGACGATCACGGACACGGTGGATCATTCCGTCATCCGCATGGTGCTGAGCGATCCGAGGCGGGCGCTGATCCTCTTTGAGGAGCGCGGGGTGCTGGCGGTGGAAAACAAGGTGCTGATGATCGAAAACGACAACAAGCCGGGCTCGCTGGGAAAAATCGCGGCCCGGCTGGCTAAGGCGAAGATCAACATCGAGTACGCCTACCTGGCGACGAGCCCGAAGGCGAAACACGGGCTGCTGATCCTGCGCACGGCGGATGTGAAGCGCGCACTGAAGGTGCTGAAAAAGGCGTAGCGCACGGCATCCATCCGCCCCTCGGGAGAGGGTGCAACCGGAAGCGGCGACCGCGCGTTTCCGAAAGCAAACGCGTACCGAGAACCATCCATGAAACAGCATTCAGTCTGGCAAGGCCTGCCGTATCCGCTCGGGGCGACCGTGACGGAGGCGGGGGTGAATTTCGCCCTCTTCTCCGAGAATGCGACGGGCGTGGACCTGTGCCTTTTCGACGGCCCCGATGCGCCGAAGGAGTCGGAGCGCATCCGCCTGACGGAGCACACGGATCAGGTGTGGCACTGCCTCATCCCGGGGATGACGGCCGGGCAGCTCTATGGCTACCGGGCGTACGGGCCGTATGATCCGGCGAATGGGCACCGCTTTAATCCGGCGAAGCTGCTGCTCGATCCGTATGCAAAGGCGATCGCGGGCGAGATCTCGTGGGGAGAGGAGATGTTCGGCTACGTGGCGGGATCCGGTGACAAGGCGGACCTGGTGATCGATCCGCGGGACAGCGCGTGCGGGATGCCGAAGTCGGTGGTGGTGGACAACCGGTTCGAGTGGGAAGGCGACCGTCTGCTGGCGACGCCGCTCTCGCGCTCGGTGATCTACGAGGCGCATGTGCGGGGCTTTTCCAAACTCTGTCCTGCCGTGCCGGAGGATCTGCGCGGCACGTATGCGGCGATGGGCAGCGATGCGGCGATCGCGCATTTCAAAAAGCTCGGGGTGACGGCGGTGGAACTTCTCCCGGTGCATCATTTCGTGAACGACGATTTTCTGGTGAAGAAGGGGCTGTCGAACTACTGGGGCTACAACTCGATCGGCTACTTTGCGCCGCACGCGGCCTACTCGGGGAGCGGGATCACCGGCGGGCAGGTGGGGGAGTTTAAGCAGATGGTGAAAAGGCTGCACGCTGCCGGGATCGAGGTGATCCTCGACGTGGTTTACAACCACACGGCGGAGGGCAACCACCTGGGGCCGACGCTCTGTTTCCGCGGCGCGGACAACGCGGCCTACTACCGGCTGATGCCGGACGATCTGCGCCACTACAAGGACTACACGGGCTGCGGAAACACGCTGGACGGGATGCACCCGCGCGTGCTCCAGCTCATCATGGACAGCCTGCGCTACTGGGTGATCGAGATGCATGTGGACGGCTTCCGCTTTGATCTCGCGTCCGCGCTCGCGCGGGAGTTGCACGACGTGGACCGGCTGGGCGGCTTTTTCGACATCATCCATCAGGATCCGGTGCTCTCGCAGGTGAAGCTGATCGCGGAGCCGTGGGACGTGGGCGAAGGCGGGTATCAGGTCGGGAATTTCCCGGTGCTGTGGACGGAGTGGAACGGGAAATACCGCGACTGCGTGCGCGGATTCTGGAAAGGCGATGAGCATGTCTCGGAATTCGCCTACCGGCTCACGGGCAGCTCGGACCTTTACCAGCGCGACGGGAAAAAGCCGTACGCGAGCATCAATTTCATCGTGGCGCACGACGGCTTCACGCTGCACGACCTCGTGAGCTACAACGCAAAGCACAACGAGGCGAACGGCGAGGAAAACCGCGACGGCGACAACAACGGGCGCTCGTGGAACTGCGGCGCGGAGGGTCCGGTGGACGACGCAGAGATCAATGCGCTGCGCCGCCGGCAGCAGCGCAATCTTCTCGCGACGCTGCTCCTCTCCCAAGGGGTGCCGATGCTCTGCGGAGGCGACGAATATGGCCGCACGCAGGGCGGGAACAACAACACCTACTGCCAGGACAACGAGCTGAACTGGCTCTCGTGGGAGCGCACCGAGGCGCAGCGGCAGCAGGAGGAGTTCACGGCAAAGCTGATCCACTACCGGCACGAGCATCCGATTTTCCGGCGGCCGAAGTTTTTTCAGGGCCGGAAGATCCGCGGCACCGAGGCAAAGGACGTTCTGTGGTTCAACGCCGACGGCTCGGAGATGAACGACGAGCACTGGAACCAGAGCTTCACCCGCTGCATCGGCGTGGTGCTCGTGGGCTTCGCCGCGGATGTGCGCGACTACTACGGGCAGCCCGTCCACGACGATACGTTCATGCTGCTTTTCAACGCGCATCACGAGCTGGTGACCTTCATCGCGGCGGGCGTGGAGGACGTGCGATGGGAAAAGGTCATCGACACCGCGGACGAGGCGGGCTTCGTGGCATCGCCAACGCCGCACGCTGGTGGCGAATCCGTGGAACTGGCGCCGCGCTCGATGGCTGTCTTCAAGCTCACCGCCGGCTCGCAGGAGCACGCCCGCACGTCAGCATGGAAGCCGCGAAAGGCGGCGCGCAAGCTGCGGCCGTAGCCGTCCGCGCGGCTAGCTTTCCTCATTCCCAGCCTGTTTCGACTCGCATTCGCCACGCGTTTTCCATTCGTTCGCGCATGCGAAAGACAAAAATCATCTGCACCCTGGGGCCGGCCACCGAGTCGGCGGAAGTCTTGCACGCAATGATCGCAGCCGGGGCCAATATCTTCCGGCTGAACATGAGCCACGCCACGCACGAGTGGGTGCGCGTGATCGTCCCGCGCATCCGCGCAATCGCCAAGGAGATGGATGTGATCGTCGGCATCCTCATGGACACGCAGGGTCCGGCGATCCGCACGGGCGACCTGCCGACGAAACTCGAACTCAAGGCCGGCGACGTTTTTGAATTCACCGTCCGCGGGGGAAAGAGCGAGGAGCTTTACTCCGTGGATGTGAACTACGACGGGCTGATCGACGACATCTCGGTGGGCGATGTCGTGCTCGTGGACAACGGAAACATCCACATGAAGGTGCTGGCGAAAGAGGGCATCCGCATCCGCTGCGAGGTTCTGACTGCCGGTGTCATGGGCTCGCGGCGTCACATCAATCTGCCCGGCGTGAAGGTGAATCTGCCGCCGCTGACGGAGAAGGATCTGGCGGACGTGGCGGTGGGCGCGGAGTTGCAGGTGGATTTTGTGGCGCTCAGTTTTTGCCGGGAACCTGGCGACGTGGACGTGCTGCGCAAAGTGCTGCGCGAACACGGCAGCTCGGCGCGCATCATCGCCAAAATCGAGGACCAGCTCGCGATCAAGAACATCAACGAAATCATCCAGACGACCGATGTCATCATGGTCGCGAGGGGCGATCTGGGGATCGAGTGCCCGATGGAGGAGCTGCCGATCATCCAGCGCCGGATCGTGAAGCGCTGCCTCATGAAAGGCGTGCCCGTCATCGTGGCGACCCACATGCTGGAATCGATGATCACGAACCCGGTGCCGACCCGCGCCGAGATCACGGACGTGGCCAATGCGGTCTTTGAGCAGGCGGACGCCATCATGCTCAGCGGCGAGACGACCGTGGGCAAATACCCGGTGAAGTGTGTGGAGGTGATGAACAAGGTCGCTGAGCGCATCGAGCGCAGCGGCGGCGCCGGCTTTGCCGAGGAGGCGCACCTCGAAGACGACCGCCAGAAGACAGTGCGCTCCGCGGTGTCGCTGGCAAACTCGATCCCGGACGCGAAGATCGTCGTCTTCACCCGCCGCGGGACGATGGCGGATTTCGTTTCAAACCTCCGCCCGAACGCTCCGATTTACGCGTTTTCGCCGACCTTCGAGGTTTGCCGCAAGATGGTGGTGAATTGGGGCACTTTCGGACACTGCCTCGCCTTTGACCCGAATCCGAACCGCACAATCAGCGCCGCTATTAACGTCCTGGTCACACTCGGGCTGGCCAAGACCGGCGATCACCTCGTCATCGTCAGCGACATGCTGGCGGGTGACGAGCGCTTCGACACGATCCAGCTCCGGATCGTCTAGAAACGAAAAAGGCGCGTCCTTTTCGGACGCGCCATTCGCGGGACTGCGGACTGTTTTCAGTTCTCGAACTCGCTGGAGTGCGAGGGCAGGAGATGCTCGATCGGCTTCTCCTTTTTCTGCAAAGCCCGGCGCAGCTTCATCAGCGCGATGTTCTGCAACTGGCGGATGCGCTCGCGCGTGACGCCGAATTTCTTGCCGACTTCCTCAAGCGTCTTCGCCTTGCCGCCATCGAGCCCGAAGCGGGAAAAGATGATCTTTTTCTCCCGCTCATCGAGCACGCCGAGCAGGTCGCCCACCTCGTCGCGCAGGTTCTGGTCGCGGAGCTGCTCAAACGGCGTCAGCGCCTCAAGGTCGCCGACGATTTCGCCAAACTCGGTCGAGTCGTCGTCGCTGATCGGGGCATCGAGCGAAGCCGGGCGGATCGAGACGGTTTTGAGCTGCGAGATTTTGCCCGAAGCCAGACCGACCTCTTCGGCGAGCTCGTCGTCGGTCGGTTCGCGGCCGAGTTCCTCGCTCATCTGCATCGCCACGCGGCGCATCTTCGAGATCTTGTCCACGAGATGCACGGGCAGGCGAATGGTCTTGGACTGATTCGCGAGGGCGCGCTTGATCGACTGCTTGATCCACCATGCGGCGTAGGTCGAAAGCTTGCCTCCCTTGGCTGGATCGAAGCGCTCGACGGCTTTCATCAGGCCGATATTGCCTTCTGAAATGAGGTCGAGGAGCGGGAGTCCGAGGTTCGCGTAGTCGTGCGCGATTTTGACCACAAGCCGGAGATTCGAGCGAATCATCAGGGAACGGGCGGCCTTGTCGCCTTTCTTGATTTTCGCAGCGAGTTCGATTTCCTGCTCGATCGTGAGAAGCGGGATTTGCCCAATCTCCCGCAGGTATATTTTGATTCCCGAATCGGAATCTTCGCCAGATTTGTAGTTCATTTGTGGTGTCCTCGGACTTTCTAAGTCAGCAGATTGTGTGCGTCTTGTTTACGGATGTCCGACGCTTGGGGGTCGTGTTTTATTCCCGTTTGTTACGTATTTGTATCGCCGATGTATATACAAACGGCCGATTTGAAAAGCTAATTATCTCAGAGGATGAGTAGTCAATGACGTTAAGCATCAGGGAATCGGACACGCATTCTGAGGGTGCGTTCAAACGCTTTTACTTCTCATTCCGGCTCTGGCAGTTTCGCCAGCCGTGCTGGCAAAAGTTTATTCCGCTGCGGTTTATGGTGTGGATGCCTTCGAGGTCGAAATCGAAGTCAACGGGGCATCGGGCAACCCGGTGATCGTGGTCGTCGGGCTTCCCGATGTCGCGGTAAAGGAAAGCAAAGACCGGGTGACGACGGCAATCTCAAACAGCGGCTACCACTGGCTGAGAGGAAGAACGACGATCAATCTCGCGCCCGCCGATGTAAAAAAGGAGGGGCCGAGCTTCGATCTGCCCATCGCGCTGGCGATGATCGCCGTCGGCGCGGAACTGGAACTGCCAAACGTCGAGCAGTTCTGCTTTGTCGGCGAACTGGCGCTGACCGGCCAGGTGCGGCCGGTGAAGGGCGTGCTGCCCGTAGCGCTGGAAGCGCGCCGCTGCGGACGCAAGGGCGTGGTCGTGCCGGTCGAAAACGCGAGAGAGGCGGCGATGGTGGACGGCATCGACGTCTATGGCGTGCGGAACCTGCGCGAGGCGTTCGAATTTCTGACCGGCGAAAAAACGCTCACGCCGGTGCGCGAGGACATAACCCAGTTTTTTGCCCGGCATCAGGACTACGATGTGGATTTCGCCGATGTCCGCGGCCAGCACCATGTGAAGCGTGCCATCGAGGTCGCCGTCGCAGGAAACCACAACGCGCTTTTCATCGGGCCGCCCGGGTCTGGCAAATCGATGATCGCCAAACGCATCCCGACCATCATCCCTCCGATGACCCTTGATGAGGCGATCGAGTCCACGAAGATTCACAGCATCTGCGGCCTCCTCCTCGACCCCGCGCACTCCTTCGTCGCCACGCGACCGTTTCGCGCGCCGCATCATACCATCTCCGACGCCGGCCTGATCGGCGGCGGCACCACGCCCACGCCCGGTGAAATCAGCGTCGCCCACAATGGCGTGCTCTTCCTCGACGAACTCCCCGAGTTCCGCCGCCAGACCCTGGAGGTCCTCCGCCAGCCGCTCGAAGACGCCCGGGTCACCATCTCGCGTGCCGCCGGCTCGATGTCATTCCCGGCCGATTTCATGCTCATCGCCGCCATGAACCCCTGCAAATGCGGCTACTTCGGCGACCCGAAACGCGAGTGCCGCTGCAGCCCGCTCGACGTGCAGCGTTACCGTGACCGCATCTCCGGCCCGCTCCTCGACCGCATCGACATCCACGTCGAAGTCCCCGCCGTCCAGTATCGCGAAATGTCCAGCAACGTCCCCGGCGAAGCCTCCGCTGCGATCCGCGAGCGCGTGGAAAAAACGCGCGGCGTCCAGCTCGCCCGCTTCGCCTCGCTGGGAAAAACGCGCACCAACTCCCGCATGAGCGCCAAGCACATCAAACGCTTCTGCACGCTCGGCGAGGAAGCCGAGGGCATGATGAAAATGGCCATGACCGAGCTGAACTTCAGCGCCCGCGCCTACGACCGCATTTTGAAAGTCGCCCGTACCATCGCCGACCTCGCCGGCTCCGGTGAAATCGCCGCCGACCACGTCGGCGAAGCCATCCAGTACCGCACGCTCGACCGGAATCTCTGGGCGTAAGCGGCCGGGCGGCTTCCACCGCCCGCAGATCACGCGGCTGCGCTCTGCACGGCCAGCGGACGGTCCAGCACCTCCCGGATCTTGTGGGCGAGCGCTTTGGGCGTGAAGGGCTTCTGGAGGTATTCGACCTGGGCACCTTTCACGGCGTGGCGGAGGATTTCGTCGTCCGTGTAGCCGGACATGAAGAGCACTCGCATCTGCCCGAAGTCCCGGGCGATCCACTCTCCGAGCTCGCGTCCGCTCATGCGCGGCATCACGAGATCGGTAGCGACCAATCGGATGCGGCCCGCCGTGTCTCCGCGAAGAATCGTGACAGCGTTCGCGCCGTCTTCCGCAGTGAGCACGTCGTAGCCGAGACTTTCGAGAACCTGAACCGCCAGTTCGCGGAGGATTTCCTCATCCTCCACCACTAGGATCGTCTCTGTCCCGCGGGGAAGCTCCCCGTCGTCGAGCCCCCGCACGGCTGTCGGACCAGCACCCGCTGCTTTGGGGAGGTAGATCGAAAATGTCGTTCCCTCGCCGGGCACGCTTCCGACCGAGATCATGCCGGCCGTTTGCTTGATGATCCCGTAGCA
>JAYTML010000718.1:0-2932 GCA_043728655.1 Chthoniobacter sp.
TCATCCACGACGACGACCTTGGGGCGGGATTGGGAATTCATGCGGCGAGAGGGAGAAAGATGCGCGTGGTCAGCAGCGCCGCCGACGGGTCGTGCGAAATCTCCAGTCCGCCGCCGTGCGCCGCGAGGAGCTGGCGCGCGTGGAAAAGCCCCAGCCCGTATCCGCCGCGCCGCGTGGAGACGAGCGGCTCCCGGCCCCACGTCTCCGGTGCCGGCGCGACCGCTTCCCGCGGCTCGCGCAGCTCGATCCGCAGCCGCCCCGCCTCCGCGCTGACGTGCGCAGCCACGGGCGCGTCCCCTTCGCGAAAATGCGCCGCGTTTTGGAAAATCTCCCCGAGCGCGGCGAAGATCATCACCACGTCCACGGCGATGGCCTCGTCCCCCAGACCCTCTGTCCACGCCACCTGCGGGGCATTCTCCGGCGGCGTCTTCTCCAGCCCGCGGCGGAAATCCTCGATGAAGTCCTTCGCCGGATAGCGCACCGGCGAAGGCGTCGGAATGCGGAACCGCGCCGCAAACCGCTGGAGCATCCGCGCATTCTCCGAGATCATCCCGCGCAGCCGCTTCAGCGCGACCCGCGCCTCCGCCTCATCCTCGGGATCGCTCAGCAGATCGGCGACGAACGCGCCCTGGAGTTCCATTGCGTTGAGCCCGTTCCGCACATCGTGCGTGAGCTGGCGCACCAGCGTCCCCACGCGCGCAAATGGCACGGAGACATCCGCAGGCGGCAGCTCGGCGGCGCTCATTTACGCAAGCGCGAATGTGTCCGCCGCGGCCGTCGCGCCGGTCACCGCCGTCACCCGCGCGTCATTCGCCGCGAGGTGCGTGAGCGCGTGCCAGACCGCCTCCGCATCCTCGCCGAGCGCCGCGCCGAGATCGCCCGCCGTCTGCGGCTCCGCAGAGAGCGCGCCCTTCACCCGCGCGAGCAGCTTCAGCACGCCTGCCGCCGCCTTCTTCCCGGCCTCCACGCCCGGCTGGTGATACGCGTTCACATTCACCAGCGAGCCGTAGAAGCCCACCGCACGCTCGTAGAGCGCGATCAGTGCGCCGACGCTCGACGGCGTGACCTCCGGGATGCTCAGCGTCATCGAATCGCGCCCTCCCTCGTACAGCGCCGTCCGCGTCCCGCGCAGAAACCCCTGCAGGAAATCCGCCGTCGCCACGCCCGGCTCGACCTCGATCGAGTCGCCATCGCGCCCTTTCCGCACCTCGATGAAGGTCACGAAAAAATTGTGCACGCCGTCGCGGAGCTGCTGCACGTAGGCGTGCTGGTCGGTCGAGCCCTTGTTGCCATAGACGGCGATGCCCTGGTTCACCTTCTTCCCGTCGAGGTCGAGTTCCTTGCCCAGCGACTCCATCACGAGCTGCTGGAGGTATTTCGAGAAAAGCACGAGCCGGTCCTTGTAGGGCAGCACCACCATGTCCTTTTCGCCGCGCCCGTTGCCGGCGGAGTGCCACATCAGCGCCAGCAGCATCGCCGGGTTTTGCAGCGTCTCCGTGGAGCGCGTCCACGCGTCCATCGCCGCCGCGCCGTCGAGCAGCGCCTGCATGTCGAGCCCTTGCAGCCACAGCGGCACGAGCCCGACCGCGCTCATCACGCTCGTGCGCCCGCCCACCCAGTCCCACATCGGCAGGCGCACCAGCCACCCGCCCGCCGTCGCGTAATTGTCCAGCGCCGAGCCCGCGCCCGTCACGGCCACCGCATGTTTTCCAAAATCCAGCCCGGCCTTTTGGTAGGCCGCCTCCGCCTCCAGCATGCCGTTGCGCGTTTCCGCCGTGCCACCGCTTTTCGAGATGACCACGACGAGCGTGTGCTCCAGCCGCGGGGCGAGCGCGCAGAGCACGCGGTCCATCCCCTGCGGGTCGGTGTTGTCGAAAAAGTGCAGCCGCATCCGGTCGTCCGCCGTCCCCAGCGCATCGCTCAAAAACTGCGGCCCCAGCGCCGAGCCGCCGATGCCGATGAGCAGCACATCCGTGTAGCGCCCGCTCTCATGCACCTTGCCGGCGAATTCCCTGATCGCCGCATTGCACTCCCCGATCTCCGCCGTCAGCTCCGGCGTGGGCGCCAGTTGCGGCGCGCGCAGCCAGTAGTGCCCCACCATCCGGCCCTCGTCCGGGTTCGCGATCCCGCCCTTTTCCAGCTCCGCCATCGCGGTGAATGCGCGCTGCGCCAGCGGCTCCATCTTCGCGAAAAAATCGCCGCCAAACCGCATCCGCGAAATGTCGAGCGAGATGCCCGAAGCCGCATCGCGGAGGAAGTACTGCTGATAGCGGTCCCAAAGTGAGTTCATAGTTCCGCGATGCGAACAAACCCCCGCCGGGCTGTCGAGCCGTGAGTCCGCGGGCGGAGACGGCGGGAGTGATGGTGCATGTTCACACCGGCCGCCGCCGGCCTCGGTACAGTCAGCGATTATTCACTGCGCCTCCAGCAGCAGCACCCAGTCGTGCCCGTGCTTCGGCGGCTCGCAGCGCCACTGGCCTGCGGCGTCGGCGGTGGCGGCGGGCGCGGGTGTGCGCTCGCCGGAGACCGGATCGAAGTGCGTGACTCGGTAAGCGCCGCCGGCTTTCAGCCCGCGCACCACGACGGCGCGCGAGTCGAGGGCGTAGATGACGCGCAGCTTTTCACCGATCCCGCACGCCTGCGGCGCCGTCGTGGGCTGCTGCCCGCCGATCGCACCCCACGGCGGCTCGCCGAACTTCGCCGTGACGAGGGCCGCGTGCCACGCGGCGTCCGCAAAGGCCGCGGCGCGCCACCCGTCCTGCTCTGTCTGCGCTGCCCGCCACGCGGCGTCGGTGCGGATGATCGTGGCCGTACCGTCGGCGTGAACGAGCGCGAGCGCCGCGGTGAGCCCGGCAGGGTTTTGCGGAACTGGCGCGGGAAGGTTTTCCGCGCGGATCGCGAGGACGTTGCGGCCGCTCTGGAGCGCGGCGGT
>JAYTML010000719.1:0-2418 GCA_043728655.1 Chthoniobacter sp.
GCGGCGCCCCGCCAGATGTGCATTGACCGACCCGGAAGCGTCGCTAGCCTGCGCCGTCCCATGAGTTCGTTGAACAAAAAATTTCCGCGTCTGCTGCCGGAACCGATTCGCAAAGGCATCAAGGCAGCCGACCTCATCGACACCGCATTCAAGGCCTACAATGGCGGCCGCCTCGCGGAAGCGTGCCACCTTTTCACCGGCAAAATGATCGCCGGCGACGGCATCGTCGGGATGTCGCTCACCGGCGCGCTCACGCCTGCGGGCCTCGGCCGCTCAGCCATCGTGCCGCTGCTGAAGGCGGGCTTCGTGGACTGGATCATCTCCACCGGCGCGAACCTCTACCACGACCTGCACTTCGGCCTCGGCATGCACCTTTTCGCCGGCTCGCCCTTTTTGAACGACGTGGACCTGCGCCGCGACGGCATCATCCGCATCTACGACGTGCTCTTCGACTACGACGTGCTGCTCGATACCGACGCCTTCGTGCGCCACGTCATCCAGGGCCCGGAATTCCAGCGCACGATGGGCAGCGACGAGTTTCATTTCCTCCTCGGAAAATACGTCGCCGAACGGGAGCGCAAGCTGGGGATCAAGGACACAAGCGTGCTCAGCGCCGCCTACCAGTATGGCGTCCCCGTTTTCACCAGCTCGCCGGGCGACAGCTCCATCGGCATGAATGTCGCCGCCATGGCGCTGCGCGACTCCAAGCTGCTCATCGACGTGAACCGCGACGTGAACCAGACCGCCGCCATCGTCTACGGCGCAAAGTCCGGCGGCGCCACCTCCAGCGTCTTCATCCTCGGCGGCGGCTCGCCGAAAATCTTCATCCTCCAGACCGAGCCCCAGATTCAGGAGGTCATGGGCATCGAGGAGCGCGGGCACGACTACTTCCTCCAGTGCACCGACGCCCGTCCCGACACCGGCGGCCTCAGCGGCGCCACCCCCGGCGAGGCGGTGAGCTGGGGCAAAATCGACCCCGACAATCTCCCCGACTGCGTGGTCTGCTACGCCGACTCCACGATCACCCTGCCCCTCATCACCGCCTACGCGCTGACAAAGGCCGCGCCGCGCAAACACAAGCGCCTCTACGACTCGCGCGACGCCCTCTACGAAAAGCTCCGCGCGCAGTACTTGAAACACGGCCAGGTCAAAAAAATCGCCCATCGCACCGACGTCACGAAGCCAAAGCGGGGCCGCTCCGGCCGCTCCGTCGCCGGCACGAAACGCTGACTCATGCCGAAGCCTGACGCCCGCACCCTCCTCTTCGAGCGCATCCGCACGCGTCCGGCAAAGTTCGTCCACATCCGCGGCATCCCCTACACCGTCACCCACGAGGTCGCCGAGAATCCCGAGGACGCCGACCACATCCACCTCACGCTCGAAGTCCCCCCCTTTGGCCGCCTGCGCGCCGCGGTGAACACCTTCTCCCGCCTCAATCGCGACGCCGGCTTCGACCCGCGCATCCGCGTCGGCATCATCCCCGCGCCGTACGAAAAAAAACCGGAGCCCGGCCTCGAGGAACTCCCCGGCCAGGACTACGCCCAGCTCGAGGCCATCCTCCCCATCGCCTACGAATACTACGACCGCGCGCCCCTCGCCGAGCTGCTCATGGAAAAAATGAAGCGCGCCGTCCGCGCCGAAATCTGGGGTGAGCTCTACGCGCGCGAGCAGCTCGGCATCCACCAGATCCACAGCCGGCGCGCGAGCTGCGCAGTGCCCCTCGATCTCCGCAACCGCGACGGCGCCCTCAAGCTCTACTACCCCGACGGCCTCTCCGAGCTGTTCCTCTTCAAATTCTGCGGCCAGCCCTAGCCCCGGCTGAGGGAGCGTGAAACCACCCCGCTACCGGTGGACAGCGCCCGCCCCGCGCGCCATGTCAGAATGGCGGGCTCCCCGAAAGTTGGTCCAAGCGCTATGAGAGTTTGCGGCGCGTGAGCGCCGCCGAACTCTCACCATGAAACGCAAACGACACACCCCCGAAGAGATCATCAAGAAGCTGCGCGAGGCTGCGACGCTACTGGCCGGAGGCCAGAGCGTGAAGGCCGTGTGCAAGAAGCTGGAAGTCGCCCCGCCGACCTATCACCGCTGGCGGCAGGAATACGGCGGAGCCAAGGAGGAGACCGTCAAGCGGCTGCAGGCGCTGGAGAAGGAAAACACGCAGATCAAGAAGCTGGTGGCCGACCTGTCGCTGGACAAAGCGATGCTCAAAGGAGCTCGTGGAGGGAGCCGACTGGAACGAGACAGCCAAAGGCGCAGCGCCTTTGCCCGAAGGGCAGCACCGGAGGGTGCTGGCAACATGGTAGGCCCGGCTCGCAAACGCGAAGCGATAGCACACCTTGAGGGAGTCCTTGAAGTGTCTGAGCGCCGGGCCTGCAAAGTGATGGTGCAAGCGCGCAGCACACAGCGCTACCAGGGGCG
>JAYTML010000720.1:0-10953 GCA_043728655.1 Chthoniobacter sp.
AACGACGTGGTGGGCACGCTGAACCTGCGAAACGGCACCCTCAACAGCGGCAACTCCGGCGAGGGCAAGCTGGAGTTTGGCGTCGGCAACATCTCCGGCGGCGCGGTCAATTTCAACTTCGCGACCCACCTCAAGTTCGGGACTCTGAACCTCCAGTCCGGCGCGCCGAACATGAATGTTACCAACGGATTCATCACGCGCCAAACCGTCCTCGAGATCGGCGCCGGCGGCCTGACCACGCTGGGCGCGCGCATCGAGCTTCAGACCGGCTTGAACCTCAACTCCGGCGGCGGCTCCGTCCTGCGCCTCGGGGGCAATGTCACCGCGATCCGCGATCCGCTGAATTTCCAGTCCACTATCTCGTCGGGCATCTTCCTAGGTACCGGCACAAACATGCGCGAGTTCAGCAACAGCTACATCGACCTGATGGGCGGAACGCGCGATTTCAACATCGGCGACGGCCTCATCTTTGGCATCAGCGCGCTGATGAAGAACGGCGGGTTCAGCAAGAGCGGCACCGGCATCCTCGACGTGCAGCAGTACGCTCCGAAGGTGTTCGACGGCGGTCTGTTCGACGGAGCTGTGACGGTGAATGGCGGCGTCCTGATCATCCGCACCAAGGAGGCGCTCGGCACCTCGCTCGGCGGCGTTGTGATCAATGCCGGCGGCACCCTCAAGACGGATGGCGCGATCATCAGCGGGGACAGCTACACCATCACCGGCAGCGGCGCGATGGTCTCCGGCACAACCGATGTGAGCGAACTCGGCGCGATCGTCGTCGAGCAGGGGCAGCTTACCATCACCGGGGCGGTCGCCCTCGGAGGCAGCGCCACTCTGACCGCGAGCGCTACGGCTTTGACCGGCGTGGCGGCGGCGCCGATCACGCGGGCCGGACTTTTCCTGACCGACCTCGGCGGCATCACTGGCACGGGCACCCTCACCCTGTCGGGCAATGGCGACGGCAGCATCGCGGGCGGCATCAATACCGTGGCGGGCGGGCTGAACAAGGACGGCGCTGGCCGCTGGGTGATCGGTGGCAATGGCACCTACGTGGGCGCGACGACGGTCTCCGCCGGCGTCCTGCGGATCGGGGCTGGAAACGCGCTGGGCTCGACCGCTGCGGGAACCACGGTGTATGGCGGCGCGACCCTGGAGCTGGCGGGCGGCTTTGTGACCGGTGCCGAGGCGCTTACCCTGCACGGCTCGGGTTACAATGGCGTTGGTGCGCTGCGCAATGTCAGCGGCGTGAACATCTACAACGGGGCGGTGACGCTCGGCTCGGATGTCACCCTGCGCTCCGCTGGCGGCACGCTTGCTCTCGGGAGCACGGTCTCGGGATCGAATACCAACCTGACGATCACCGGGGTCGGCAACGGCTCGATCGCGGGGAATGTCTCGCTCGGCACGGGCTTGCTGACGAAGACCGGCACCGGGACATGGACGCTCTCGGGAGTTAACACCTCGGGCACCACCGCGATCAATGGCGGCACGCTCACGATCGCGTCGGCGGGTGCCGGGCTCGATCCCACTGCGCTCGTCCAGATGGGTGGCGGCAGCCTGGTGGTCACGGGCGCGGCCCAGAACATCGCAGGGCTCGACCTCCTCGGCGGCGGCGGGACGGTGAATGGCGGCGCCGGGCTGAACGTTGGAAGCATCACCCGGTTCCCGACGGCGACCGTAAATTTTGCCGGGACCGTCAATGCGGCGTTCTCCAGCAACACCAACGGCATCCTCGGCGGCTACGCCACGCGCGGCAGCGAGTGGGCCACGCTCAACGGCAGCAATAACGTGGTGGCCTATACGGCATACACCAGTTTCGGGACCGCCACCGCCGCGGACAATGCGATCACATCGCTCTACCAGCTCGTCACCGCGCCGCTGACCCAGAACTCCCTGAAAGTCGCTGGCGGCAGCGGGGTGGATCTCGGTGCAAACAACGTCGCACTCTCGTCGGGTGGCATCCTCTTCACGAGCAGCATGGCGGCTTCGATTGCCGGCACGGGCACGCTCTCCGGGGCGACCAGCTCCGATGAACTCATCGTCACGACCACAGCCGGCACCCAGCTCGACATCTCGGCGCCGATCATCGGCGCAGGTTTCGGGGGGCTGACCAAGGCGGGGAACGGCAAGCTCGTGCTCAGCGGCGCCAGCAGCTTCAGCGGACCGATCAATGTGAACGGCGGCACGCTCTCCATCGTGGGGCCTGGCGGCACGAACCACCCGGCGGCGCTCGGCGCGAACTCCTTCCGCACGATGACGCTCAACGGCGGAGCGCTGGAAGTGGTGGGCGGCGACTACGATCCGGGTACCGGAAACATCCAGTTCGCCATCGGATCCGCGGGCGGCACTTTCCGCTCAAGCCTCGGAGCGATCATCTCGATCAATGACGGTCCGGCCCAGCTCACTGGCTCTGGGAATGTCACGTTCACCGGCGGAGGCCGCTACTTCATGAGCGCTGGCGCCCCGTTGTTCCAGAACTTCACCGGCTCGGTGACGCTCGACCAGGGCATTCTCACGGTGGGAAACGTCGCGACCCTCGGCGGACGCACCACCCAGACCCTCACGCTCTCTCCGGGCACCGTCTTCATTAACAACGCCGGCGCCTCTGGAAACCTGCTCGGCCTGCCGAACGACATCGTCGCCAACAGCACGAGCATCTTCTCGCTGGGCGGCGACCGCACGTTCACCGGCGACATCCAGTTCTCCGGGACAAACACGATCGGCCTGATCGAACGCGACGTCGTGAGCCAGAACCGCAGCGTGACCCTCGCTGGCCGGATGACTGGCAGCGGGACGATCGACGTCTTCGGCCACAACCAGGGGGCTGCGCTCGGGGCGCAGGTAAATGGAAACTTCCTCTTCCTCAGCAGCTCGTCGAACACCTTTGCCGGCACGATCAACCTGAAGCCGAATGCCGGTCTCGAAGGCCGGATCGAAGGCTCCCTCGGCTCCTCGCCGGGAGCGGTGACGGTGAATCTCGACACGAATTCACGCCTGCTCCTCCGCGCACCGGCCTCAGGCGATTACATGGCCAATGTCGTCGTCAACGGCGATGCCACGATCAGCGCCGACCGCATCGCGGCGGGAGCCCCCTTTGGGTCCGGCGACCGGACGCAACTGGCGATCAACAACCTGACCGTGAACAACGGCAAATTCCTCGGCACGCTGAATGGCGGCAACAACTACGCGATCCGCGTCAACGGCACGGCGACCTTCACGGGCAATGCGAACCTCCTCCTTGAGACGAACAATCTCGCGCTGGTGAACGGCGCGACATTTACCGGTGGCAGCCAGGTGATCAACAAGTACGGCAGCTTCGGCATGTTCCTCTTTGACGCGAGCAACAACACCGGCGCGACGGTCATTAACAACGGAAGCGTCTTCCTGCGCGGCACGACCGGCTCCCTGCCGAACACGGCCAGGATCGAACTGCGCGGCCCGGGTGCGGCGCTGTATATCGACAACGGGGACGGCCTGAACGCGAACCGCGTGAATGATTCGGCGGACCTCGTCCTGGGCGGCGGCGCCCTGCGCGTGAATGGCACCGAGACGCTGCTCGCAAACAATGTGACCGCGCCCGGAGGCCACACCACGGTCTCGTACACGCTCGCGTCGCTCACCACCAGCACGCCTTTGACCCTCGGGAATACGTTCACGCGCAGCATCGGCGCGACGGTGAACTTCACCACGGACAACGGCGTCCTCGGCGTTTCAAATGTCGGCCAGGTCCGTGCGCAGCCGGTGATCCTGATTCCCGGCCAGGCGCCAGTGGCTGCGGGAGACATCATCCCGTGGGCGACGGCGACGAACAACGAATTCGTCCGCTACGACGCCGTGCTCGGCGTCACCCAGATCAATAACATCCAGTCCGGCAACAACACGGCGTCCGCGACCTACATCAACGACCCGACGTTCGCGCAGTTGCTCGTCGGCAATATCATGCGGGCGACCGCCAACACGACCACCCTCTTCACGGCTGACGCCACGATAAAGGCGATCAAGATGGACGGCGCCACGCCCGCACTGAATGCCACATCCCGCCGGCTGGACCTCAATACGCGGGTGCTGACGGTCGATCGCGGGGTGATCAATCAGATCGGCTTTATTCAGAATATCGGCAATTCCAACACGGCGACGACCGCCGTCCTCAAGACCGGAAACGCGACCGGCGAGCTGTTCCTCCACTCGCAGGGTGGCACGCTGGAAATCGGACCCGGCTCCTACACGGCGGCCGTCTCGACCACCACGAGTGGCACGGCGACGGCGCTCGGCGGCAGCGTGATCCTCGCGGACAATGGTGCGACGCCGCTCATCCTCGTGAAGTCCGGGCCGGGCATCGTGGAACTGCGGAACACCGCCAACGCCAGCACCTTTACCGGCGGCATCTATGTGAACCAGGGAACCCTGCGCACGCTGCGTGGAGCGAACCTCGGGCCGAGCACGAATGTCATCACGATGAATGGCGGCACGCTGGAGATTCACAGCGACGAGTCCAGCGCGACGTCGGACGACAACATCGCCAACCTCGGGCACAGCATCGTGATCAATGGCAATGCCTTCCTCGCGGGAGACAACGGCATTTCCAACGCGGTGGCCAATCTGGACGACAACCTCAATATGGGATCGCTGACCATCAATGGGGGCTACATCCTCCAGATCGGCGGATTCGACGGTGTGGATTGGAGCTTCACGAGCGCGGCACTGACCGGCACACCGATCTTCGACATCGGCGTCGGTCGCACCTCGCTCGGCGCGGATCTCTCCACGACGACGATCAACGGCGTGGTCTCCGGGTCGGGCTTCCGCGTCATCGCCGGCAATGTCACCGCGCTGAGCATCGGCACCATGCAACTGGCCGGCGCCACCTCGAATACCTACACGGGCGAAGTGACCGTCTATGACGGCACGCTCCAGCTCAACAAGACGGCCGGCAGCGACGCGATTACGGGCAATCTCACGCAGAACGGCGGCACGATCACCCTGCTCCAAAGCAACCAGATCAACGATAGCGGCATCCTGACGGTCAACCGCGGCACGTTTAACCTCAACGGGTTCGCCGACACGGTCGCCAGTGTCACGCAGAACGGCGGATTGATCGTGACTGGTGCGGGCACTTTGGGCGTGACCGGAGACGCGACCCTGCGCGGCACCAATGGCGCGGACGGCCTGCAGATCAACTCGAACGGGACCGTCAACGTGACCGGAACGTTGCGCGTGCTGGACTTCGGACGCGCAGTCCTCGGCGCGAGCAACGCCTTCCTCACTGTCGGCGGCATCGAGATGACGGGCACGACGATCCAGCAGAGCAGCGGTGCCGGCCTCAATATCATCCGGCTCAACGGTAACGTGGTGACAAACGCGTATGCGACCACCGCGAATCTCGGGAACTCGACGGATTCCGACACCTACCTGGAGCTCAATGGCACCCGGACCTTCACCGTCGCTGATGGACCGGCGGGCATCGATCTGGCTCTGAGCACCGTCGTCCGCGACAGCACGGCCCCGGTCGCGGTGGGCGGCCTGATCAAGGCCGGCGCCGGCTCGATGCAAATTCAGGGCGGTGGCCCGGGGAACTCCTACACGGGTCCGACAGCCGTGAATGACGGTGCGGTGGTTCTCTTCAATAACGTCGGTGTCAATACCTTGGGCGATGGGTCCGCAACGAACACACTCGCCATCGGCGACAACGTCGGCGCGGCCCGGAGCGCGCAGGTGATCATCCGCAATTCGGGTCAAATCGCCGACGGAACCGCCGTGACGCTCGGCAGCGACGGCTTCCTCGACCTCGACACCTTCAACACGAGCGAAACGATCGGTGCGCTTTCGGGCGCCGCCGGCAGCGAAATCGCCCTCGGAGCGACGAGCGTCCTGACTGCGGGCGCATCCACGGACACCACATTCTCCGGCGCCATCAATGGCGGCGGCGTCCTAAACAAGCAGGGCGCCGGTCTTCTCAGACTGAATGGCACCCTGAATGTGTGGACCATCAACGCCAACGCCGGCACGCTGAACATCAACACGGACGCTAACAACGCGACGGTGAACGCCAACTCCACGGTCAACTTTGGCACAAGCCAGACGCTGACGGGGCTCAATATCGCCGCCGGGGTGGTCGTGTCATTTGTGAGCCCGCCTCCCTTCGCCGGGTTCGGTGGCGAGCCGTCATTCGGCGGAGGAAAGGCCGGCGCCCCGTCGTCGTCCGTCGTGCCGGAACCCGGCACGATCGGGCTCCTGATGGTGGGTGTCCTAGGTCTGATGTCCCGCCGCCGCCGGGACTAGGCGGGTCGCAGGTCTGGGCTGGCGTTTTTAGTGGCGGCACTGTCGAGCAGCGACGTGCCGCCGTGGCAGTCCGGCGAAAAAAGACCGCGCGTCCTTCGCGCCAGAGCCGCCTCTGCATGCGTTTCTCCACGGAGATCGTTCCATCATTGCGTCATCCCGGCTGACACGGGAGAGTCGCCGCGCTCCCCGGAGCAGAACTGGACGAAACCCGAACTAACGAGACGAATGCGCAAACAGATCAGCAAACTTTGGTTCCTCGGACCTCCGGTCTCGCTCGCGCTCGTCGCAGCCGCGCTCTACGTGAAGCAGCCGTGGGCACGCGACCTGGTGAATACGAAAATCCCGTGGGTGAAGGATGGCATTGGGAAATATGCACCGCCGTTCGAGGTCGTGTTTGTGGGCGGGCCGGAGCCGGCCGCCGCCCCGGCCGCGGTGCCCGCTCCGGTGCCCGCACCTCAGCCTGCCGCGCCGGATGCCGCGCCGGCGCCGAGGGTGTTCGACCTTCAGCAGGTCTATGCGGATGCCACGCTCTGGCCGAAGTCGGTCGCGTTGAAAAAGCCGTCGGATTTTCCCGCAGTCCGCAACGGGAAGGTGATCGGATCACTCAAGGTGCCGGTCGGCGCCGAGGTGCGGGTGCTGAAAGTGGCGGGCGGAAAGGTCGGGCTGGAGTACCAGGGCGGCGGCGCGTGGCTCGATCCGAAGGACACGGATTTCGCCGAACGCGCGCGGGCAGCGTGGCATTGAGCGAGACGTCGCGCTACTTCGCAGCGGCGTAGGCTTCCGCGCCGGGCTCGGGGATTTCTTCGAGCAGTTTTTTTACGATGGAAAGCGGGGTGAGGCCCTCGGAGTCGGCGGCGAAATTTGTGAGGATGCGGTGGCGCAGGACGGGCGGCGCGGCGCGGCGGATGTCGGCGCAGCTCACGTGGATGCGGCCTTCGAGGATGGCCATGGCTTTGGCCGCGAGGATGAGGTACTGCCCTGCGCGCGGGCCGGCTCCGGTGCTGACGTAGGTTTTCGTCACCAGCGGTGCGCCCTCGCTCTGCGGGCGCGTGGCGCCGACGAGGCGGGTGACGTATTTGATGACGTGGTCGGAGACGGGGACTTTGCGGACGACGGCCTGGAGTTGGAGCACATCGGCCTGGGTGAGGACGGGCTGCGGTTCGGCGCGCTTGCCGCCGGTGGTGGCGCGCAGGATTTCCTCCTCCTCGTGCGGCAGCGGGTAGTCCACCCAGATATTGAACATGAAGCGGTCGAGCTGCGCCTCGGGCAGCGGATAGGTGCCTTCCTGCTCGATGGGATTTTGCGTCGCGAGGACAAAGAACGGCTCCTCCAGCGTGTAGGAGGTGTTGCCGGCGGTGACCATTTTCTCCTGCATCGCCTCGAGCAGCGCGGCCTGTGTCTTCGGCGGCGTGCGGTTGATTTCGTCGGCGAGGAGCAGGTTGCAAAAGATGGGGCCGCGGATGAAGCGGAACTCCTTTTCGCCGGTGGCGGAATTGGTCTCCAGCACGTCGGTGCCGATGATGTCGCCTGGCATGAGGTCGGGCGTGAATTGCACGCGCTTGAACTTCAGATTCAGCACCTGCGCGATGGTCCGCACGGTCAGCGTCTTCGCCATGCCGGGCAGGCCGATGAGCAGCGCGTGGCCATTCGCCAGGATGCACATGAGGATCTGGTCGAGCACGTCGCGCTGGCCGACGATGACCTTGCCGACTTCGGTGCGGATGCGCTCGGTGAAGGCGCGCATCTTTTCGACGAGCGCGAGCTCGTCGGCGCTGGCGACGGAAGCGGCAGCGGCGGCGGGCGCAGAAGCACCATCGAAGAGAAAGCGGCTGCCGCCGATCTGGACGAGGTCGCCGGGCGAGAGGCGTGCGGAGGTGATGCGCGCGCCATTCAGCAGGGTGCCGTTTGAGCTGCCGAGGTCCACGATTTCCCACGCCCCGTCCGCGCAGCGAAGTTCGGCGTGCGCGCCGGAGGTCATCACGTCTTCGAGCTTCAGGTCGTTGTCGGTGCGACGGCCGAGGGAGTAGGTTCTTTCGTCGAGAGTGACGCGGCGGCCGTTGAGCGGGCCTTCATTGAATTCGATGTCAGGCATGGGAGAAAGCGTGGGCCCGTAGAAGAAGCCGGGTCAGCGCGTGATGTCGAGGTCGCCGAGATCCTTCACCTGGTCGGCGACGCGAAACTGGCGGAGCGCCGCGCTGGAGTGGTGCGCGGGCAGCGCGTGCTTCGGGTCCACCCACACGGGGTAGAGATCGCGCGCGCGGGTGATCTGCCAGCCGGGCCCGACGTCCTTGAGCATCACGAGCTTGTAAGTGCGGCGGAAGTCGGGGCGGTTGGACTTTCCCTCGAACTGCTGGAGCAGAAGCTCGGAGCCTTTGTCGCGGTAAAACGTGGCGACCAGGCGGGCGGTGCTGGCGCGGCCGGTCTGACCCTCGACGCGGTGGATGATTTTCTTCGGAAAGAACGGCTCGGATTTCTGGATCGAGGCGTCGATTTTTTTGAGGTCGTCGGGTGTGAGCGTGCTCGCGTCGCGGTCGAGCTGGAAGCCTTCGTAAAAGGCGGAGTCGTAGATGACGATGAGGTCGTATTTGCCGATGGGGAGGTTCGTGAACTGGAAGGTGTCGCGCTTCGTGCCGGTGACTTCGCCAGCGTAAAGTTCCTCGGGGTTTTCCGCGGGCATGGCGAGGATCTGCTCGATGGGCAGCTCTGGCTTGGCGATGCGGCCTTTGAGTCCGCCGGTGTTTGCCGGGTCGGGCTTTGTGTAAAGGCGGGTGCGCTCGGGCGGCTCCGCGGCGAGGGCGGTGGTGGCGAGGAGGAGGGCGAAGAGGAGGGAGCGAAATGCCATGACAGGACTTAGCTTGGCATCGGAAGCGGCGGGACCGTTTCGGATTTGCGGGTGACGAATGCCACGATGACAAGGACGAAGCCGAGAAACGCAAAGAGCATCCCGATGGCTGCGGCGATTAGGAAGAACGCTGGGACGTTCGGCTTGGCAGGCGCCAGCGATACCTCGGCTTTCTCCCATATCTTGACCCTGTCTTGATCGTTTTGATCTTCGCCGCGAAATGTCTGCTGCAAGGTGACTGCGACGGTATTGGCTCGATCGGCAGCCTGCTGCGGATTCGGGTCGAAAGTCCCTATGTCAATCAAACTGGTGTTCCGAATCGGCTGGAGGGTGACTTGATGCTTGGACAGTTGTGTCGCCGCCTGAAATGCCTCGTTCAACTGTTGCTCCGGACCTTTATACTCGATTCGCGCTCGGCTGAAATATTGGCGCGGCAAGGCGTAGGATGTGATGCCGGCGGCGATCAGGGACAACGGCAGACAAAGGAGTAAAAGGACACCAGGGATCAGCAGCTTCTTATTCATAATCGTGGGAGAAGTTCCGCCATCTTGCTATGGCGTCGGCTTCCCCGCGGTGCCGAGGAAGCGGTCCAGCTCGGCCGCGACGGGATGGTATTTGAGCCGGCCTTTCACTTTCTCGATGATCTCGCGGATGGAGGCGGGCGGCTCTTTCGCGCCTTTCACGCAGGCGATGAGCATGGACGCGGCATCGGGGAGGAAACTGGAGGCGTCGATCTCACGGCAGTAGGCTTCGAGCATCGGGCGGGCGCGCTTCCAGTCCTCCATTTTCATGTAGAGCGCGGATTCGCGGAGGAGGTAGTCGCCGCTGATTTTGCTGAGCGGAAACTCGATCTCCCAGATGAGCAGTGTCTGCCTGGCTTCGAGGAGAAAGCCGCCCTCGGTGAGGGTGCGGACGTTCTCGGAGAGCGAGACTTCCTGGAGCGCGCCGCGTTTCATCTCAGCGCCTGCGGCGGTCTTCGGCGCATTCCCGAGCGCGAGCGGGGCGCTGCGCCAGTCGGTCGCGGCGGGCTGCGCGGGACCGCCGCGGAGGAGCTGATTCGCGACGGTGGTGTCGGCGGGCGCGGCGTTGCGCCGGGTGCGGGCGCGGGTCTGGATGTCGGCGTAGGCGGCGGTGGCTTTGTTCAGGTCGCCCTCGATGAATGCGAGGTCGCCGAGGCGGATCCTGGCGCGTTCGGCCGCCTCGCCGGGGACGGCGGCGACTGCGGTGAAGATCTTCTCCGCCTGCCTGCGGTCGCCGAGGTAGTACATCTGCAGCTCGCCCTCGCGGAGCTTCAGCTCGGCCTGGCGCGGGACGGACGCGGCGTCGGGCATGAATTTTTGCAGCCACTGGAGTGCCTCGCGGGGATTCTGCCGCTGGGTCAGATCGAGGAAAAGATCCTGCAAGGTGAAGAGCTGGCCGGGTGAGAGCTTCTTGCGCGTGGCGTCGAGGTGATCGGTGAAAAGCTGGAGCAGGAGCGGGTAGCCTTCGCCGCCCTCGACGGTGCGGAGGAGGTTGTTCCACCACGCCTCGCTCCACGAGGCGACGGGGTCGGGATTGCGTGGGAAGGTTTTGAGCATCGCGGCCAGCACGCTGCGGAAGGCTTCGCGGTGCGCGGGGTTTTCCAGACTCGTCTGCTGCGTGCCAAAGCCGAAGAAAGGGACGACTGCGACCGACACGCCCTGCGCGGATTTGACGGTGAGCTTCACCTTGCTCTCGCGGAAGCCGGGGACGAGCCAGCGGATTTTCGCGCCCTCGGCGGTTGCGCCTTCGGGGAGCGTCCAGGTGTAGGTGGCGCCGGAGGGCTGGCCGGTGGTCATGGCGCTCAGCTCGTA
>JAYTML010000721.1:0-2294 GCA_043728655.1 Chthoniobacter sp.
GGCTTTTTGAAAAGGTCCATTTCCTTCGGCGTCAGCTTGACCACCGGCTGGCTGAGAAAGTCGATCTCCTTGAGCAGGGTCGCGGAGTTGATGTCCAGCTTGGCCAGTTCGCCAAGCACGAGCTTCTTCGTCGCGGCACGCACGGCCTCCTGTTTCTGCTGGCGGAGCACGATGCCGCGCAGGATGTCGTTTTCCACCTGCATCTTCTTCCGCTCGGCGGTGCCCGACGCATTATCCGCCTTCACCTGTGAAAGCTGCCTGCCCTGATCTTCGAGCTTGGCCTGCAAATCGCCCATCTGCCGCTGGTAGTTCGCGCTCTCGGTCCGCGCCATTGCGAGCTGTTCCTTCACGGAACCCACCTCCCTTTTCAGTGCGGCAATCTGCTTGTCCTTCTCCTCACCATCGGCTTTGAAATTCGCAACCGCCTTCTCGGTGTCGGCCAGTTTCGCCATCAGCGAGGCGTTCTCGGACATGAGCTTGTCCACGTTCTTCGAGGCCTCCTTCAACTGCGAAAGTTGCTTCATCGCGTCGTCGCGCTGGCCGGTCATCGTCACCAGTTGGGCCTTCGTCTCAGCCAGCTTTCCATTGAGGTCCTTCTTCTCCGTGTTCGCCTTTTCGAGCTGCTGCTCAAGCTGCTGGATCTTCTTGGGAGCCTCCCGGCCGGCCAGTTCCAATGCGTCCCGCTCGCCCGTCACCTTGGCGATCTTGGCCTGCGCAGCCTTCAGACGGTCGCTGAGCTGCCGGTGAAACTCTGCCTCCGCGTCCTGCTCGATCCTCGCATTCTTTACCACGCGCTTTGCCTCGGCGGCCTCGGTCTGCAGCGCCTTGATCTTCTCCGCATCGACCTTGATCTCTGTCTGCGCCTTCAAAAGCCTCTCCTCCGCGGCGTCGGCGCGCGTCTGCAGCATCTTCTGCTGCTTCTCGGAGGCCTCCCGCGCCTGGAGCGCCTCTTCGTATTTCCGCACAAGGTCCTTCTTTTCCCGCTCCGCGCGCTCCGCGGCGGCATTCGCCTCCCGCAGGTCGGCTCCGAGCTTCTTCATGCGGTCGATGGACGTTTGCAGGCCCGTCGTCGGATCCTCTTCAACGGCCTTCGCCGTCGTCTTTCGAGAACCGGAGCGAACCGGCGCGACCGATTCCGCGCCGGGTTCGGGACCGACGTCCGTCATCGGGGCGAAAATTTCCTCGTCAGGAATGAGCGTCCCCGTATTCCTCCCGTCGCCATTGCCGTCGGAGTTCTTTCCAGGCCCGAATTTGCCGAGCTTCTCCTGGACCCGAGCGATGCCATCCGAAGTGCGCTGCTTGCGGTATGTGACGATCGGCGGCTGCCATGTCGGGTAGTTTCTGGAGATGCCGTCGAGGATTTCGGCAGCGAAGCGGAGCTTCGTCATGGCGGTGCGATAGTTACCCGACTGCTCGGCTTTCTCCGCCTGCTGGACGGCCATGTAGGCGTTCACGAAAAGATCACCGGGATCGGTCGCAGACTGCGCGCACAGTGGCTGCAGCGCGCTGACGAGGCACGCCGTGACGAGGGCTAGGAAGTATCGCATAAGCTCGAAAGGTCCGGGAAAAGTGGGCGAAACTACTTGAACTCCCCCGGCGATGCAATCAGTTCTCTCGCCCATTCCGTGACCCGTTTTTCCCCGCCCTCATCGCCTCGAAAGCCGCTTGGACAGTGGCTTGGCGGCGAATCCCTCGCGGCCTTGGCGGCGGCCGGCACAAACGCCCACCGCCTCTGGTCCTCGCCCGAGGTTTGGGTCGAGCGATTCGCCACCGACGTGCTGATTTCCCACAAGGACGACGCGGCCCGCGAGGCGGCGCTGACCGGGTTGGCCGAGTGGTCGGCGCTGCACGGCTTCGCGCCGGCCCGCATTTTCGGAAAGCATCTGCCCCGGCAAAACGAGGATCGCGCCGCGCCGGCTTTGCTCGCCGGCGATCCCGCGGCGTCGCTGCTTTCGGTGGTGGAGGAAAACGGCATGCGGTTCGGGCTCGATTTCGCGGCGGGGTATTCGGCGGGGCTTTTCATCGACCAGCGGGCGAACCGCGCCCGCGTCCGGCGCGGCCGCGTGCAAAGGCTGCTGAACACCTTCGCCTACACCTGCTCATTTTCCGTGGCGGCGGCACTGGCCGGGGCCGAAACGGTGAGCGTCGATCTCTCGAAGAAATCCCTCGACCGCGGGCGGGAAAACTTCGCGCTCAACGGGCTCGACGCCTCCCGAGAAAATCGCCACCGCTTTTACGCCGATGACGTGCTCGACGTGCTTCCGCGCCTTGCGCGGAAGGGCGAAACCTTCGAC
>JAYTML010000722.1:0-1909 GCA_043728655.1 Chthoniobacter sp.
CCGGCCAGCCGCTCGAAGCCGCGCTCGGAACGTGGCTCGACGAGAAGCTGCGCGCCGGCGCGAGCTACAAGGAGATGCACGACGAACTCGAAGGCATGGCGCTCCGGCACCTGCTGGCGCACTTCGGCGGCAAGCCGACCATCCTCGCCCGCGAGACGAAAATGAACCGCGTCACGCTGCGGCGGAAGTGCCGCCAGCTCGGCGAGAATCCCGAGGGCGCTTAAACAAAAGCGCGTAGCGTCTCCTCGAACGCAATGCAGCTCCACCGATCAAGAATCTCCGCACTCAGGATCCTCCTGGCGATCCTGCTCGGTGCCGTGTGGGGCCGTGGCGCAGAGCCCGACGCGTCCGTCGCAGAAGCCCTCGCTTGGGTGGATACGCTAGGCCTCCCGGCGGTCAAGGATTGTCCGTTCGTCCGCGTGTCCACGGGCTCGTGGACCAAGACCGGAAATCAGCCGCCGCGAAATCGCTTCTGCTATGGCTTTCTGACGAAAGACGAAGGCGCGGAGTTTCGCGTGTACGTTCGCGGGATTCCCGGTGACGAAGACGCCTTTCCGCATAGCACCGAAGGTTGCTGGCCTCTGGCCGTGATGACTTACATCAAGAAGCCCGCCGCGCCGGAACACGAGCGGGTCGGCTATGAAGTCCTCGATCTCAAAAAGGAAGCGACCGCCTTGCGGAAAAAACTTCGCCGTCCGCGACCGGACAGCCTTCCCAGATGCTACTACGAACGGGAGAGCATGGACGAACGCGTGGCGGTCTTTCTCTTTGCGCGGGATTGCCTGAAAAGCGGGCTGACGGAAATCGCGAATGATTTGATGGAGCAGGCGGAGGCGATGCCGGATTCGCACGAGCCACGGAAATCTTTGCGCGCCGCGTTGGAATTGGAAATCGGCCGGATGAGGATGGCGAAAGCGGAAGCCGATCTGAGCGATCCGAAAATTTCGCGGCGCGAATCGCTCGCGGATTTCGAGGAAATCGCAAAGCTCTTTCCGGCATGCGGCGAGGCGAAACGTGCGCGGGAAAATGCGGAACTCCTCCGGCAAATGCTGGCGGAAGACGAGGCGCATCATCCCCCGCCCTTCGAGAAAATGACGACGCGGGAAAAAGTGGCGGAATGGATTTTCCAATTGCGCGATCAAACCGGGCAGCGATGCAGCCCAGGCTTCGCGTATTATCTCGATGCCGACTGGCAGCAGAACGACGGGCGCGATACACCGGCCCGGCAGCTCGTGAAACTCGGCTACGCCGCCGTGCCGCAACTCATCGACGCGCTCGGCGACCCGCGCTTTTCCCGCGCCGTATTCGTTATGAGCTGGCACCGTTTGTCGTATGACCCGTTGCGGGTTGGCGATTGCGCGCACGACATTCTCGAACGGATCGCCGGTCGGAGTTTTGAATTTGGCCGGGCCGAGCTGGCCGAGCCCGCGCGCGCGGGCGAGATCGCCGCAGCGAAAAAAGAAGTCGGGGTCTGGTGGAAAGATCTGCGGAAAAAAGGCGCGAAGACTTTGATGATCGAAGCCGTCCGCCGCGGTGGTTCCGACAGTCCGGAGCAGGCCGACCAGTTGATGAAAACGAACCCGGCGGACGCGCTGGCGGCGATCATCGCAGGAGCGCATGCGGCGAAGGATAGCTCTACGCGGAGCTATCTGGTCGCCGCGGCGTCGAGAGTTCCGGGCGACGCGCCGGTGCAGTTTCTCCGCACGGAAATGAAGGATGCGTCGAGGGCGATCCGCGTCTGCGCGGCCATCGCCCTTTTCCGACGGGGCCAGCCCGGCGTTGTTCCGGCGATGATCGAGGATTGGGAAAGATTGCGCCCGAATCTGCGGACGAATCAAAACGACGAATATCACGACGCCGGCGATTTGATTGGATTCCTCGCGGCGTGTGGAAAACCCGAGGCGGTGAA
>JAYTML010000723.1:0-2032 GCA_043728655.1 Chthoniobacter sp.
CACCCGGCCTCCATGCGCTGCTCCATGCCGCGCGCGACTTTGGCGAACCCATCGTCGTCGCGCCCGCCGGGCCGCAGTCCGGCGTCAGCCACATGGTCACTTGGGAAAAAGGCGTGCGCCTCGAACCGCGCGGCGCGGCGCGTTTCGCCGTCCACGGCACGCCCGCCGACTGCGCGCGGCTCGGACTGCTCCGTGTCGCGCCGGATGCAAAGTGGGTGCTGAGCGGCATCAATCACGGCGGAAATCTCGGCGCGGATGTCCACTACTCCGGCACAGTCGCCGCCGTCCGCGAGGCCGTGCTCCACGGCTGGCCCGGCATCGCTTTCTCCCAATACCTCCGCAATGACGCCGGCGCCGACTGGCCGCGCGCCACCCGCTGGGTCGCGCGTGTCCTCACCGAGCTGCTCCCCCGCCCCGCGGAGCCCGGCCTTTTCTACAACGTGAACCTCCCCCACCTTGCCGCCGACGCGCGCGAGCCTGAGATCACCTTTTGCCCGCTCGACCCGCGCCCGCTGCCGCTCAGCTACCGCCACGAGGGAGACGACCATCATTACTACGACGGGCACTACCACTCCCGCGAGCGCATCCCCGGCGCGGATGTGGACATCTGCTTCGGCGGCCGGATCGCCGTGACGGAGATCCGCCTATTTTAGGGCGAATGCCAAACGCAGTCCCGGCTCCGACAGCGTGCCGCTCAAATCGTCGCAGCATCGTTGCTCGCCAGCGCGCCGGACTCCTACTAAAAACCCGCCGCCATGAAAACGCTCCTCACTGCCGCACTTCTCGTCGCCTCCCTTCCCGCCTTCGCCGGAGATGCGAAGTGGCCTCGCTTCCGCGGACCCGACGGCGCGGGCGTCGCGGACGGTGAGAAGCCGCCGGTCGAATTTGGGCCGGAGAAGAATGTGCTCTGGCAGGTCGCGACACCGTCCGGTCCGTCGTCGCCTTGCATCTGGAAGGACCGCATCTTCCTGACCGCTTTTGACGGCGGGAAACTGTGGACGCTGTGCCTCGACCGCGCGACCGGCAAGGAGCTGTGGCGCCGCGATGCAGGCGCGGAGAAAATCGAGGCATTCATGCCGGGGCAGGGCAGTCCCGCCGCCGCGACACCCGCGACCGACGGCGAGCGCGTCGTCGTTTATTTCGGTTCCTGCGGGCTCCTCGCGTATGACTTTTCCGGCAAGGAACTCTGGCGGCACGCGCTCCCATGCGCGGAGACCAACAACGACTTTGGCAGCGGCACCTCGCCCATTCTCGCGGATGGCCTCGTCGTCCTCGTGCGCGATTTGAAAGCCGACTCCGCCGTCCTCGCGCTCGACGCCGCGACAGGCAAGGAAGTCTGGAAAACGGCGCGCGCCGGCTTCTTCACCGGGTATTCGACACCGGTCGTCTGGGACCACGATGGCCGTAAAGAGCTGGTCGTTTCCGGCGGCCTCGCGATGAAAGCCTACGACCTCTCCAGCGGTGCCGAACGCTGGCTGGTGCGCGATCTCTCCGCCGTCGATTGCACGTCGCCGGTGGTCGGCGACGGTCTGCTCTACTTCGCGGGCTGGTCGCCCGCCGGCGAGGATGCACCGATGCCCGCCTTTGCCGATCTGCTCAAGGCCGACACCGACGGCGACGGCAAAATCTCGCGTGCGGAAGCGCAGCAGACGTTCCTGAAGGACTTCTTCTCCGCGCAGGACACCGACAAGGATGGCTTCCTCACCCAGTCCGAGTGGGATATGCAGATCAGCTATCTCAAGCGCGGGAAAAACCGGCTCATCGCCGTGAAGCCCGGCGGCAGCGGCGACATCACGGCCACGCATGTCGCGTGGGAAAAAACGAAGGCACTGCCTTACGTGCCCAGTCCGCTGCTCTACCGCGGCGCGCTTTTCATGATCAAAGACGGCGGCCTCGCCTCGTGCTACGACGCCGCCACCGGCGCGACGCATTACGAGCAGCAGCGCCTCGAAATCCCCGGCTCCTGCTACGCCTCACCCGTAGCCGCCGACGGCCGCATCTACCTCGTGAACCTCGACGGCAAGGCCGCCAC
>JAYTML010000724.1:0-2285 GCA_043728655.1 Chthoniobacter sp.
CTCATCCCAGCCGTCCATCGCCGCGATAAACGCCTGCCGCGCCCGGTGCGCTGGCGGGACCTTGCTTTCATCCACCGGCCCCATCGTCCAGTCCCCCTCCCGCAGATCGGCCGCCTGGGAGCTTTTGAACTGATCGATCGCCCAGAAGATCGGCAGCCAGCGGTCGCTGTCGGGCGAGGCGAGGCTGGCGAGATGCGCCGAGTTCACCACGAGCACCGCGTGGAATTTGAAGCCGACCGGCCGCGGCTGAATGTCGCGGACGCCCGCCAGCAGAAGCGCCGCCAGCACCTCGCGGTAGCTCAGTCCGCGCCGGATCCGCGCCGCCACCTCTTCCAGCACGCGCTCGCGCGGCGTGTCCTCCAGCAGCCGCACCAGCGGCTCGATGTCGGGATGAAACCGGACCATCCGCGGCTCCAGCGCCGCCTCCGCTGCGGACACGGCGGGGAGTTTCGAGAGAAAGCCGAGATTGCCGAGGAAAGCGAGCGCGCCAGCGCTGCCGGTGGATTTGAGAAACGAACGACGATGGATCATAAGACGTCCTCCGAACGGGGGTGCCGGAAGGTAACAGAATGCGCGTGCCCTGCGAGCGGAGAGAGGAATGACGAAGGCATGCCGAAATCCGCCCCGCGGCACGCCGCGCATTCGTCATTCCCATCTCCCATTGCCGCGCGCCCCCACATTCTCCACACTCCTCCCCTCTCCATGAAACTCCTCCCCTCCCTCCTCGCCGCCTCTCTCGCGCTGGTGTTTGCATCGCCGCTCCGCGCCGAGCTGAAGCTGCCCGCGATCATCAGCGACCACATGGTCCTCCAGCAGAAGCAGGCCAACCCCATCTGGGGCTGGGACACGCCGGGGACGAAGGTCACCGTCACTTTCGCCGGACAGACCCAGTCCGCCGAGGCTGGCGCCGACGGAAAGTGGACGGTGAAGCTCGATGCCGTGCCGGCCAATGCGCAGCCGCAGACGATCGTGGTCGCCGGGACGACGAAACAGGAAATCCAGGACGTGCTCGTCGGCGAGGTGTGGATGTGCTCAGGCCAGTCGAACATGGGCTTCACACTCAACCAGGACTGGAACGGTGACCTCGAAGCCACAGCCTCGACGCTGCCAAATCTCCGCCTGATCAAAGTCCCGCAAGTCGGCACGCAGGAGTTGAAAACCGATTTCAAAGGTTCGTGGAAACCGTCGGCCAAGGACTCCGCCTCCAGCTTCAGCGCGGTTGGATTTCTTTTCGGCCGCTACATCCATCAGATCGTCGGCGTGCCCGTGGGGCTGATCGACAACTCGTGGGGCGGCTCCGCAGCGGAGGCATGGGTGCGGCGCAGCTCGCTCGAAAGCGATCCGCGTTTCAAGCCTCTCATGGACGCGACCGCGAAAAAGGAGGCCGAGATGCAGACGGAGAAAGCGAAGGAGGATTACACCGCCGCCGTGGAGCGTCACAAGGCAGCCGCGGAAAAAGCGAAGGCGGAGGGCAAGCCCGCGCCGCGCGCACCGCAGGCGCCCGCCGCGTGGCTCGCCGGCAATTCCCGCCCAGGCAATATCTTCAACGGGATCGTCAACCCGACCCTCGGCTACGGCATCAAGGGCGTGATCTGGTACCAGGGGGAAAGCAACACCGGCCGAGCCTATGAACACGCCGATCTTTTCCCCTTCCTCATCGAGCAATGGCGCAAGGAACAGGCGCAGGGCGACTTTCCTTTCTACTGGGTCCAGCTCGCCGATTTCCGCGCCGAGGCTGCCTCGCCGGGAGAGAGCTCATGGGCCGAGCTGCGCGAGACGCAGACGAAAACCATGCGCCTCCCGAACACAGGGCAGGCCGTGATCATCGACCTCGGCGAGGGGCGGGACATCCATCCGCGCAACAAGCACGACGTCGCCGCGCGCCTCGTCCGCTGGGCGCTGGTGAAAGACTACGGCATGACCATGCCGTACCGCAGCCCGGAGTACAAGAGCGTGCAGATCGAGGGCGCGAAGGCCACCGTCACCATCGACTGCTTCGGCAGCTTCCTGCGGCCTTTCGATGTCGAGCAGGCGGTCGGTTTCGCCACCTGCGGCGAAGACAGGGTGTGGCATCCGGCGAAAGGAAAAATCATCGGCAAGGACAAGGTCGAGGTGACGGCCGACGCCGTCGCGCAGCCCGTCGCCGTCCGCTACGCGTGGGCGGACAATCCGGTCTGCAACCTCGCCAGCAACGACGGCCTGCCGGTCACGCCGTTCCGCACCGACGACTTCGAGATGACCACCAAGCCAAAGCCCGCGCCCGCGGCGAAGGCTCCGTAGCGGCG
>JAYTML010000725.1:0-2241 GCA_043728655.1 Chthoniobacter sp.
GAAGAAAAACTTCGACCCGCGCGCCGAGATCAAGTCCTTCGCCGACATGCTGAAGTTCCCGCATTTCGAGGACGAATGGCTGCGCGACCTCCAGCCCGAGGTGTGGGTGCCGGCCGAGTTCAAAGGGAAGCCATTCAACATTTTCGAGACCGGCGGCACGACCGGGATGCCGAAGCAGCGCATCGGCTGGACCGACTACAAAGTGGACTACAGCGAATTCAGCGAAAAGATTTCCGATGAACATTTCCCGCGCGGCGGCGCATGGCTGATGATGGGGCCGACCGGCCCGCGCCGTCTGAGGCTCGCGATCGAGCATCTCGCGCACGTCCGGGGCTCGTCGTGTTACTTCATCGACCTCGACCCGCGCTTCGTGAAAAAGCTGATTTCGGCGAAGCAGTTCGATGTGGCGAAACAATACATGGAGCACGTCGTCGATCAGGCGGCGGTGATCTTGAAGCACCGCAAAGTAAGCGGCCTTTTCACCACGCCGAAGCTGCTCGAAGCGCTCGCCGAGAAAGTGGACATCTTCGAGGCCGGCATCCGCGGCGTCTTCTGCGGCGGCACCACGATGCTGCCGCAGTACGTGCGTTTCATCGTCGAGGAAGTGCTCGAAGGCCGCATCGGTTTCTATCCCACCTACGGCAACACGCTCATGGGCCTCGCCGCCAGCGTCCCGCTCCTGCCCGAGGACAATTTCTCGATCACCTACTACGCCCCGCAGCCGCGCGCCGTGCTGCGCGTGGTGGATCCGAAAGACACCGCGAAGACAGTGGACTACGACACTTGGGGCCGCGTCGAACTCACGACGCTCACGAAGGAATTCTTCATGCCCCGCTTCCTCGAACGCGACGAAGCCCTCCGCCGCAAACCCCGCGCGCCTTACGCATGGGACGGCGTCGCCGAGGTGCGGCCCTTCGGCGCGATGGAGAAGAAGATCGTCGAAGGCGTGTACTGAGCCGCGGCTTGCCGCGTCCCGCCGCCCGCCTATGCTGCCTGCATGAGCGCCGCCGAAATCATCGAGCAGATCAAGACGTTGCCGCGGGAAGACCGGCGGAAGGTTGCCGATTTCGTCAAGCAGTTGGACGTCGCTGGAGAAGGTGCGACCGCGACGCATCGGGAGAAGTTTGAGCAGGCGGCAGACGCCGTTTTCGCCAAGCATCGCGAAGCACTCGAAAAGCTGGCGAAATAATGGATCCCGAGTTCCTCGAATTCGAGGATGTGCTCGCGCTCCACGAGCGTTCTCTGTTGGAGCATGGCGGTTCCGCCGGAAGGCGCGACGAAGGCTTGGTGCGTTCCGCGGTGGCGCAGCCGCAGCATGACTTCCACTACGGCGGTGCGGATCTCTTTGGCATCGCCGCGGCGTACGCATTCCACATCGCGCAGGCCCAGGCGTTCATCGACGGCAACAAGCGTACGGGTCTCGCGGCAGCGGCGACGTTTTTGGAAATGAACGGCGTGGATACAACGGCGGATCAGTCGGCGCTCGTCGACGCCATGATCGCCATCGCGGAGCGCCGACTCGACAAGGCCGGACTCGCGGTGCTGTTCCGCGAGCTTTTCGCCTGAGCGTCCGCCCGCTTCCATCCTCCCCATGAAGCTTCTCCCCGCACTTTCCGCCCTCCTCCTCGGCATCGCCGCTTGCGCGGCGGAAAGCGAGCCGGCTGCCCCGGTGGATGTCTTCACCGGCGGCGCGGAGTATCCGGCCTTTCGCATTCCCGCACTGCTCGCGACGGGGAAGGGGACGCTGCTCGCGTTTTGCGAGGCGCGCGCAAATCTTAGCGATCACGCGAAGAACAAGATCGTCCTCAAACGCAGCACCGATCAGGGCCGGACGTGGGGCGCGCTCCAACTCATCGCCGACGACGGCGACAATGCGCTCGTCAATCCCACCGCCGTCCTCGTCCGCGAAACCGGGCGCGTGCTGCTGATGTATCAGCGCTATGCGCTGGGTTTCGACGAGCACCGCGCCGAGCCCGGCCTCGACGGCCCGCGCGTCTGCCGCACGTTCCTCACCTCGAGCGACGACGAGGGCGCGACGTGGGCAGCGCCCGCGGAGATCACCGCCTCCGTAAAGCGCCCCACCGAAGTGACGAGCACTGCCACCGGTCCCGGCATCGGCATTCAGATCACGCGTGGCCCGCACGCCGGGCGCATCCTCATGCCGTTCAATCAAGGGCCGTATGGAAAGTGGAAGGTGTACGCCGCCATCAGCGATGACCGCGGCGCGACGTGGCGCTACGG
>JAYTML010000726.1:0-4161 GCA_043728655.1 Chthoniobacter sp.
TGCTCCCACGCGGCGGCGTCCTGCGGGTCGTAGCGGTCGATTTGAAAGGAGGCGCGGACGGTCTCGCGGAGCGCGGGGAGCGAGGCGAGGTGGCCGAGCGCGACGGCCTGGAGGAGGACATTGCCGACCGCCGTGGCCTCGACCGGGCCGGCGTGGACCGTGCGGCCGGTGGCGCTGGCGGCGAACTGATTCAGGAGCGCGCTCTGGCTGCCGCCGCCGACGATGTGCAGGCGCGCGATGCCGCGGCCCGTGACCTCCTCGATCTCGCCGAGCGCCCGCCGGTAAAGGAGCGCGAGGCTTTCGTAAATGCAGCGCGTGAACTGCCCCGGCGTCTCCGGCGCGGGCTGGCCGGTCTCGCGGCAGTAGGCGGCGATCTTGCCGGGCATGTCGTCCGGCTTCCAAAAGCGGGCGTCGTTGGGATTGATGAGCGAGCGGAATGGCTCCGCCTCCGCGGCCTCGGCGGCGAGCGTGGCGTAGTCGTATTCGCGCCCGGCGAGCGCCCATGCGCGGCGGCTCTCCTGCAGCAGCCAGAGGCCGACGATGTTTTTCAAAAAGCGCGTGGTGCCGCCGAAGCCGGCCTCGTTCGTGAAATTGTGCGCGCGCGCCGCGTCGGTGATGAGCGGTGCGGGCAGCTCCACGCCGATGAGCGACCATGTGCCGGAGCTGAGATACGCCCAGTCCTCGCCGCTCGCGGGCACGGCGGCCACGGCTGCGCCGGTGTCGTGCGAGCAGGTGGCGATGACCTCGATCCCCTCCCCGCCAATCTCCGTGGCGACCTCGGGAAGCAGCGGGCCGAGCCGCGTGCCGGACGGCACAATGGGCGGGAAGATTTTCCGCGGAAACGCGAAGATCTCGATGAGCCGGTCCGACCACGCGCGGGTCGCAGGATTGTACATCTGAGTCGTGCTGGCATTGCTCTCCTCGATCACCGCGACGCCGCTGAAAAGGAAGTGCAGGTAGTCCGCAATGGTCAGAAAACGCTCCGCGATCTCCAGCAGGCGGGGGCTGCGCTCCTGCTCGGCGATGAGGTGGTAGAGCGTATTGATCGGCATGAACTGGATGCCGGTCTCGGCAAAGATCACCTCCCGGCCGGGCGACTTCAGCGCGGCGGCGTAGGTGCGGTCGGTGCGGGAGTCGCGGTAGTGGTGCGGAAGCGAGAGCATGGGCTGCCCGTCGCCCACGAGGACGTAATCCAGCGCCCACGAATCCACGCTCAGGCTCCGCGCCGGCACCCCGCGCGCGGCGATCTTCCGGAGGCCCGTCTTTAGCTCGTCGTAAATCCGGAGCACATCCCAGCGGAGCGACCCGGCGATTTTCACCGCGCCATTTGGGAAGCGGTGGATCTCCTCCAGCGTGACCGCGTTTCCTCGCAGCGTCCCGAGGATCACGCGCCCGCTTTCGGCACCGAGGTCGCAGGCGATGTATTGGTGTTCATGCATGGGATGACGGGCTGTTTTTGGCGATTCTTGCCGCTCTTCCGCGCAAGGCGAGGCCGCAAGTGCCGCTTCCCTGATTCAGTGAAAAGCCGTCCCGAGCGGGCCGCTGCGGCGGAACATTGCGTATTCGTAATGCTTATGTGGGAATATTCATTTTATTCGCCCGCAATCCGCCGTAGGGAGGGGAATGTTCCCGTCTCCTCGCGCCGTTCTTTTCATTTTCCTCGGCGCCATCCTGGCAGCCATATCGTCCGCGAGAGCTGAGATCGTGATCAGCGAGATCATGTATCACCCTCAGTCGGAGCTGACCTCCGAAGAGTGGGTCGAGATCCACAACACCGGAGCATCGGCGGTGAATATCAGTGGGTGGAAGTTCACGAGCGGTATCCAGTTTACGATACCCTCCATCGCAGCCGCGAACATCCCCGCCGGCGGATACCTCGTCGTCGCGGCAAACGCGCCCGCGTTCTCAGCGAAGTATCCTGCCGTGACAAACTTTGTGGCCGGCTGGACTGGAATCCTGAGCAACAGCGCGAACCACATCGTGCTCGAAGACGCCGTGGGGACAAAGATGGATGAGGTGACCTACAGCGATGACGGCGACTGGGCAAAGCGGGTCCACGATGTGGTGGATTACAGCCACAGGGGCTGGCGCTGGGATACGGCTGCGGATGGATTCGGCAGTTCGCTGGAGCTCATCAATCCGCTCTTTTCCAATGCCTACGGCCAGAACTGGGCCGCAAGCACAACGCTCCAAGGCACCCCCGGAGCGGCCAATTCCGCCACGGCGCCCGACATCGCTCCCGTCATCCTCGGCGTCGCCCACTTCCCGCTTGTCCCGAAATCTACGGAAACCGTGAATGTCACCGCTCAGGTGCTCGACGACGGCGGCCCGGCCTCGATCTCCTCCGTGGCCGCGCACTACCGCCTGGATGGAGCGGCGACATTCATCACGCTCGCGATGGCGGACGACGGCACCCACGGCGACGGGGCTGCGGGCGACGGCGTTTACGGGGCCACGCTGCCGGCGCAGGCGAATAACGCGATCATCGAATTTTACATCACCGCGACGGATACGACGGCGCACACGCGCATCTGGCCGGCGCCGCAGCAGGACGACGCAGCCACGGTGCAGACGCAAAACTGCCTCTATCAGGTGGACGACACGGTGTACGCAGGCGCGCAGCCTTTCTATAAGATGATCATGCGCGCCGCGGACAAGACGGAGCTGACGCAGATCAACACAAACGTCGGTGGCGCCGGCCCGAGCCACGCAAAGATGAACGCGACGTGGATCAGCATCGACGGAACAGGCACCGAGCTGCGCTATCTCACGGGCGTCCGCAACCGCGGACACGGAAGCGCGACCAAGCAGCCGCAGAGCTACAACGTGAGCTTCCGCAACGATGAGATCTGGAAGAAACGCACCTCGCTCAACCTCAACACGCAATACACTTACTCGCAGTTTTTTGGCAGCGTGCTCTTTCGCGCATCGGGACTTCCGGGCCCGGAATCCCTCCCGGTGCAGGTGCGCGTAAACAACGTGAACCCCACATCGAGCGGTTCGCCGAGCTACGGCTTCTATGTCGCCAATGAAGTGCAGGACAGCGACTTCGCCGATCACCATTTCCCGCTCGACAGCTCGGGCAACGTTTACCGCGCCACCCGGGTCGATGGTGCCACCGGGACGAACATCCGCGGCAATGCCTTTCTTGATTATCTTGCGCCAGTCGGCGCCGAGCTGCCGCCGGATCCGTATCGAGCCGTCTATTTTAAGAAATCGAACACGAGCGAGGATAACTGGGCCGACCTGATCAATCTCACACAGAAGCTCGCAAAAGGGTCCTCCACATCGGTCTCGACCGCACTCAGTTCGACGACCACGAACGGAAGCAGCGGCGTCACGCTCGCCAGCACCGCCGGGCTTCTCCCTGGCGCCTTCATCTCCGGCACCGGGATCACGGCCGGCACTACGATTTTAGGTATCCCGAGCAGCACGACGCTCACACTTTCCTCCCCGGCGACTGCCTCCGGCACGAATAGCCTGACTTACATTTCGCTGCCCACCACTTACGACGTGGACTACCAATCGGCCGTGGAGGGAGTGGTCGATGTCGAGGAATGGATGCGATTTTTTGCGGTTCAGACACTCGTGAACAACAGCGAGACCAACATCTCCAACGGATACGGCGACGACTATTACCTCTACATCGGCCTTACAGACACGCGGGCGAAATTCGTCCCCTACGATCTGGACACGATCTGCGGACAGGGCGACACCGCCCCCGCTTTCAACTCCTACGGACTCTTCCGGATGGTGGCCAGGAATAGCAGCGCGGCAAACGGCGCGAACCCGCTGAATGCATTCATCAGACATCCCGCGTTTGCGCCACTCTACTACAAGCACCTGAAGGAGCTGATCGACGGGCCGTTCTCTACCTCAAAATTCGACGCGCTCGTGGACAACACGCTCACGGGTGTGGTGGCTCAGGCGCAGATCGACAGCATCAAGACCTTTCAGAACGCGCGCACGCCCTACCTCGCCTCCCTGATTCCCCTGAACATCGCGGTCACCTCCGCGCCCGCTGCCCTCAACGGCTATCCACACACGACCACCGCGACGACCACTCTCTCCGGCGTCGCAAACGCGATCAACACGCGCTCGGTGAAAGTGAACGGTGTCGCAGCCACATGGACGGCCTGGACGGCGACGTGGAGCGCGAGC
>JAYTML010000727.1:0-2492 GCA_043728655.1 Chthoniobacter sp.
CTAGTCTCCGAAGCTGATCCCGACGGCGCGGCAGGTCTGCACCATCTGGCTGTCTGGGTGGACGAGTTTGATGCGGTGGACGGCGTCGGCGATGGGGACGCTGAGGACCTGGTAGTTCTGGTAGCTGACCATGTCGCCGAATTTTCCCTCGGCGATGAGCTCGACGGCGCGGACGCCGAAGCGCGTGCCGAGGATGCGGTCGAGCGTGGTGGGTGCGCCGCCGCGCTGGAGGTGACCGAGGACGCAGGTGCGGGTCTCCTTGCCGGTGCGCTCGGAAACCTCGCGCGCGACGCTTTCGCCGATGCCGCCGAAGCGGTTTTCGCCCTGGCCGGCGTCGCGCATGAGCTTGTGACCGTCCTTTTCCAAAGCGCCCTCGGCGACGACGATGAGCGTGCTGAGGCAGCCGTCTGCGTCGCGTTTTTTCACGGCATTGGCCACGCTGTCGTGGTCAAATGGGATCTCGGGGATGAGGATGACGTCGGCCCCGCCGGCGAGTCCGCCGTAGAGCGCGATCCAGCCGGCGTGGCGGCCCATGACCTCGATGACCATGGCGCGCTTGTGCGAACTGGCGGTGGTGTGGAGGCGATCGAGCGCATCGGCCACGCAGGCGACGGCGCTGTCAAAGCCGAAGGTCATGGCCGTGGCTTCGAGGTCGTTGTCGATGGTTTTAGGGACGCCGATGACGGGGATGCCTTCCTCGTGGAGCTGCTGGGCGGTGGTGAGAGAGCCGTCGCCACCGATGCAGATGAGCGCGTCGATCTGGAGGTCGTGAAGATTTTTCTTCGTCTTGGCGATGATCTCGTCGGGGATGCGGGTGCGGTTTCCCGCGCCGACTTTGGCGACGAAATGGCCGCGGTTTGTCGTGCCGAGGATGGTGCCGCCTAGCTGCATGATGCCGGCTGTGCGGGCGCGCGTGAGGGGGATGAAATCGCCACCCTCGGGGATGAGGCCCTCGAAGCCGTCCACGAAGCCGAGGACTTTCCAGTTGAGATTGTCTGCGGCGCGGACGACGCCGCGCAGGACGGCATTCAGGCCGGGGCAGTCGCCGCCGCTGGTGAGGACTCCGATGCGTTTGCTCATGGGTGTGGAGTGGAAGAGTGGGACCGATGGAGTCAGCGTGGGGCCTTCCAGCCTTTGGCTGGGCGGCCTGCGGCGGACCAGGAATCGTAAAGGCGCCAGCCGCGCTGGAGCATGCCGGAAGCCGTGTCGAAACGGTTTGTCGAATCGAGGATGACGACCGTGAGGCGGCGCGGGGTGATGATGTGGCGTTCGCCTTCCTGGCGGCTCTCGGGCGCCTTTGCCGCAGAGATGATGAGGCACTGGCCGGAGCGGGCCGTGGTGCCCGTCTTGACGCCGTCGATGCTGTCGACGCCCAGCAGTTCGTTCGTGTTGCGGAGGAGGTAGGTGGAGAGTTCGCCGGCGGGATTGGTGAGCGTGATCTTGCGCTCCTTTTGGGAAACGTGAAAGCGGAAGGCCGAGTTGGCCATCGCGTAGCTTGTGAGTTTGGAGAGGTCCTCGGCGGTGGAGTAGGGGACGGTGCGTTCGAGATGGTCGAGGCCGTGGGGATTGATGAAACGCGTGCGGATCATGCCGAGCTGGCGGGCCAGCGCGTTCATCTGCGCGATGAAAACATCGCTGGACGACATGCCGGGCCGGCGACCGAGTTCCCTGCCGACGTGGTCGGCGAGCGTTGCGGCGGCGATGTTGTCGCTCTGCATGAGCGCGGCATAGAGGAGGTCGCGCAGGGAGCACTGGTCGCCGGGCTGGAAGCCGACGCCCTGCCCGCCGCCGAGTTGCACGGAGGAGTCCTGGACGCTGGCGAGCTGGCCGAGGTCGGCTTTGCTCTGCGCGGCCCAGTCGAGGACGACCATCGCCGTGGCGATCTTCGTCAGACTGGCGATGGGGAGCTTTTTGGTGGCGCCGCTTTCCTCCAAGATGAAGCCGGTGGTGGTGTCGCTGATGACGTAGGCGCGGCTCTGGGCGTGAACCGGCGCGGCGCCAAGAACCGCGATGAGGCAGAGGATGAGGGTGGTGGCAAAGGGCTGAAGTCGCATGGGCAATGGGCGCGGACTCTACCGGGTGGCGCACCTAAGGCAAGTGCCCGCGGCACTGTGCGAGCGGATTGCCGGTGAGATGGAGTGTCGGACGCGCGGGCTTCGCCGTGCCGAGGGAGTGAGCGATGGATTCGTCCTGGCCGCACCGGAGGGCGCGCTATTTTTTCCGCAAAAAAAACGGGAGGGCGGGCTTCTGCCGGGCGGCGACTCACTGGTCACCATCGCCCGGCGGAAGTCCCGCCCTCCCGGAACCACCAACGAAATTACTTAGCGGATCGTGCTCGAAGTGCGCACTCCGGTCACCCGTGGATCGACGCTGAGCGCCATGAGCACGCGTTCGGCGGCGTTCTTGTAGTCGAACGGTGTCGCGTAACCGAAGCCCGGCGCGTAGATCGATCCTGAGCCGCCCTGACCGCGGCTGCCGCCGGCGAGGTCAAA
>JAYTML010000728.1:0-4802 GCA_043728655.1 Chthoniobacter sp.
GACGCCGATGGTCATGGCGATGCGCACCGCCGCGCCATCGGCGGAATCCACCCACGGGTGATCCGGCACCGCAAACACAAGGGAAAGGGGAGCGCGGGCGTCCAGCCCGCTGTTTCCGGCATCCTTGCCGGAAACGTCGTGCGGCTCCGGCGAAGCCGCTGTTTCGAGAGAGTGCGCTTCGCGGCTGGGGACGAGGCGTCCGGCAGGATGCCGGACGCTGCGGGCTGGAAGCCCGCGCTCCCCGTGCTGATCCTCAGCGGCGCGCAAATGGTGCTCGACGACGCGGCGGTTGAATGTCTGCCGCAGGCTGTTCGTGGTGATGAAACCGAAGCGCCCGACTTTTCCCGCGCGCACGAGAAGCGCGGCTTTGTGCCACCAATACATCACGAAGTCGGCGGACTCGGGCACGTCGGGATACGTGGCGCGCAGAGCCTCGCTGTAATCGTGGCCGATCGCCTCGCGCATGCGCTTGTTCCCGATGAACGGCGGATTGCCGACGATGAAATCCGACTCCGGCCATTCGGCGGGGCGCGGGTTCACGTAGCTCAGGAGCGGGACACGCGCGGTTTCATCGGGCGCGTCCTCGCCGGTGACGGGATGCTTTTTCATCGTGCTCCCCGCGTCTAGTGCCGAAACTCCATTTCGGCACGCACCTGTCTGGGCAATTTCATTGCCGGCGGGCGGCTGGTCTGCGGGCCGAGCGGGCCGGGGGCGATGGAATCGCGAAGACAAGGGCGTTCCGCGATGGAGTCGCGGAACGAGGGGCCGCGCGGGGCGGCGGGGTGCCGGGCGCGGGTTCGCTTTGGAGCGGGCTTTCGGGCCGCGCCTACGGGAAAAGGCCGCGCGCGGTTTTGGCGGCGAGGACGCGCTCGACGCCGATGGCCATCGCCGCCATGCGGTGCGGGATTTTGGCGTCGCGCGAGCGTTTGATCACGGAGGTGAAGGCGTGCTCCAGGATGCGGAAGAGGCGGTCCATGACCTCGGTCTCGGTCCAGAAAAAGGACTGCAGCCCCTGCACCCATTCAAAGTAGCTGACGATCACGCCGCCGGCGTTGCAGAGGATGTCGGGGATGACGAAGATCTCCGCCCAGCGGTCGAAAAGGATCTGGTCAGCGGCGGGCGTGGTCGGCCCGTTTGCGGCCTCGGCTAGGATTCGGCAGCGCAGCTTGCCGGCATTGTCCCCGGTGATGACGCCCTCGACGGCCGCAGGCACGAGCACGTCGCACTTCAGCGTCAGCAGCTCGTCCGGCGAGATCGGCGTCGCGTCGGGGAAACCCTGGAGGCTGCCGTGCTTCGTGGCCCAGCGGTTTGCGGCTTCCACGTCGATCCCGTCCGCGCGGTAAAACGCGCCGAACTGGTCGCTCAGGCCGATGACCTTCATGCCGTCCTTGTAAGCGAGCCCGAGCGCCGTCTCCGCGCCCACGTTTCCAAATCCCTGGATGACCGCCGTGCATTTGTCCGCCTGCATCTTCAGCACATTGAGCGCGCGCTCGATGAGATAGACCACGCCGCGGCCCGTGGCCTCGCGGCGGCCGGTGGTGCCGCCGATGGAGACCGGCTTGCCTGTCACGATTTCGGGCACGGCGTAGCCTTTGTACACCGAGTAGGTGTCCATGAACCACGCCATGACCTGCTCATTCGTGCCCATGTCCGGCCCGATGACATCCGTATGCGGGCCGACGAAGGGAATCATCTCCTGCATGTAGCGCCGCGAGAGCGCCTCCAGTTCGCGCAGTGAGAGCGTGCGCGGATCCACGGCGACTCCGCCTTTCGCGCCGCCGTACGGCAGGCCGGTGAGCGCGCATTTCCAGCTCATCCATGTGGAAAGCGCGGCCACCTCTCCGAGCGTCACGCTCGGGTGAAAGCGCACGCCGCCCTTGGTCGGACCCATCGCGAGATGATGCTGCACGCGGTAGCCCTGGAAGGTTTCGATCTGCCCGTTGTCTCGATGCACCGGCAGCGTCACCGCGATGGCGCGCTTGGGGTGCAGCATGCGTTCGCGCAGGTTGGGCTCGATGTTCAGGTAATCGGCCACGATGCGGAACTGCTCCGTGGCCATGGCGTAGGCGGGGTCGGCGTAGATGTCCATAATGGGTCGGGCGGCGGGCACTGAATCTTACTCTTAATCCTAATCTTACTCTTAATCGCATCCGCCATCCGAACGGGTTTGGAAGGGAGATTAAGATTAAGAGTAAGATTAGGATTAAGAGGAAGAATACGATCAGGATTTGAAATCGCGGGATGAGAAAACGATGACGCCGATCAGGAGAAAGCTGGCATCGACGGCGACGAGGTAGGCGAGATCCTCCGTGATCTGGAGCCAGGGAATCGGAGTGCGATAGACATTGTACCAAGTCTCGATGTGGCTGGTGATGAACCAGGGCTTCAGCGACTCGAAATACGGGATGTTGCGGAAGATATTGTCCGTCATGAAATAGGTCAGCGTGCAGATGGTGGCTGCGGCTGGTTTCATGTTGAAGCAGGAGAGCATGAAGGCGAGCGAGGTGACGCTCACGAGGGTGAAGCCGAGCACAGGAAGGGAGGCGAGGTAGCGGATGAGCCCGGTTTGAAAATCGTAAAGGACGAACAGTTTTTGCAGCGGCTGGAAGGCGAAGAAGCCGCCGGCGCCCTGGCGCAGGAGGCCGATGGCGAGTGCGCTGACCCCGATGAATCCGATCAGCGCGAAGGTGTAGATGAGGCAGGCGAGATACTTCACCATGAGGACGCGCAGTCGCGAGACCGGGCGGCAGAGCGTCATGCGCATGGTGCCGTCCTCGACCTCCTTTGAGATAATATCGCCGCCGACCAGCGCGATGTAGAGCCCGCCGAGGAGGAAGACGGTCCAGAACAGGACCTGAAAGGCGAGGGTGACGCCGGAGAAGTAACCCTCGAATTCGTAGCCTGCCTGCTCGATGAGATTCCGCCACGACCGCTGGACCTTCGGGAGCTGGAAGAGGAGGAGGATGGCAAGCTCGAGTCCGAAGAATGCGCCGAAGCCGATGTAGGTGCGCTTGCGGGCGAAGAGTTTCCAGAGTTCGCCGCGGAGTTGGAAAAGGAAGAGGCTCATGCTTTCGGTTCGGGCAGCGCGCCGGGGTGGGTCATCGCGAGGTAGATTTGCTCGAGGTTTCGCCGCTGGGGCTCGACGGCGCTGACGCGCACGCCGGCCTGCACGAGCAGCGCCACGAGATCGGCGGTCGCGCATTTCTCATCGAGCGCAATGACGCCGGGCTCGATCACGCTCACGCCCGCGCTTTCGCCGAGGAGCGCGGCGGCGCGTGGCCAGTCATCGACATCGAAGCGCACCTGGCGCTTGTCCGTCGAGAGGTCCGCCCAGCGCCCGTCGAAGATTTTCCGCCCCTGATTGAGGATGACGACGTGATCGCAGAGCTGCTCGACCTCGACGAGGAGGTGGGAGCAAAAGACGACCGTCAGGCCGCGCTCGCGGTTGAGCTTTTTGATCAGCTCGCGCATCTCGTGGATGCCCTCGGGGTCGAGGCCGTTCGTGGGCTCGTCGAGCAGGATGACCTCATTCGCCGGGAGCAGCGCCTGCGCGAGGCCGAGCCGCTGGCGCATGCCCTGCGAGTAGGTGCCCACCTTGTCGCGGATGCGCGCGGTCAGGCCCACGGTCTCCACCGCCTCCTCGATCTGCGCCTTCGGCACGCGCGCGGAGTAGCTGGTGTAGATCTCCAGATTCCGCCAGCCGCTGAGGTAGTCGTAAAAGCGCGGCGCCTCGAAGATCGCGCCCGTCTTTGCCAGCGCCCGCGCCCGGTCATGCTGCACGGAGACGCCGTCGATCAGCGCCTCGCCCTCGTCTGGAAAGACCTGCCCGAGCAGGATGCCGAGAGTGGTGCTCTTGCCTGCGCCGTTGTGCCCGAGCAGCCCGAAGACCTCGCCCTTTCGCACATCCAGCGAGAGGTCGTGCAGCGCCGGCTTGCCGCCAAAGGCCTTCTTCAAATTGCGCAGTGCGATCATTAGGTGTTTTGGGAAAGGGAGGGATTGATCGCGCGGAGCTTTCCCGTAGCCTCCCGCGGCATGCAATTCATTTCCCTCGGCGCGGCGGCGCCCGGCACGGCCAGCGCACCCGACTTTCATCTCGTGATCGACCGGCTCGGGCAGTTCACGCAGCGGGATGACGTCCGGTGGCTGTGGTATTTCATGATAGCGATGTTCATCGGCACGCAGCTCCTGACCGCGGTCTGGTACTGGATCGCATCGAAGGTCGTGGTGCGCGGCGAGCACGCGACGATCGGCAACGCCTTCAAGGTATGGCTGGCTTATCTGGTGCTGCCGGTGGCGATTGTCGCGGTGCTGATTTTCGTAGGCCCGCTCGTCATCGAAACGCTCAGCGGCATCAGTGCGGGGAGTGCGTGGGCGCTCGCGGGGGGCGTGCTGTTGCTATTCGTGTCGCTGCTCTTCCTGGTCCCGATGAAAATGTACGAGATCGGGTTTCTCAACGCGCTCGGCTTCATCCTCCTGAGCGGCGCGATCTCGATCGTGGGAAACGGTGCGGTGCAGTTTGGAGCGGGAAAGGTCTTCGGGGCCGAGGCCCGCTTGGCTGCGCTGACCGATGCCTTCGGGAAGACTGAGGCGGAGCGACGCGCGTTTGGCGAGCGGCTGTTTGGAAAGGACGCGCCGGACGAAATCGACCGGCTGCTCGACGATGCGATCGCGCCGATCGGCAAGCCCAAGCCGCTGGCCGATCGCGAGGCGGATGCGAAGCTCATCCAGCAGAAGCTGGAGGCCCGCCGCCGCGCGCTCCCGCCCGGCGACGCCAAAGCGCAGGCCGAGTTTCAGCCGCGGCT
>JAYTML010000729.1:0-4747 GCA_043728655.1 Chthoniobacter sp.
GGGCTACGGGCTGACGAGCGGACTGGAGTCGCTCGACGAGCGGGAGCAGGAAATCTGGAAAGCGGGAATCCGCGCGGGGAATCTTTACATCAACAAGCCGACGACAGGCGCGGTGGTGCTGCGGCAGCCGTTCGGCGGCATGGGGAAGTCGTCATTCGGGCCGGGGTTGAAAGCGGGCGGGCCGAACTATGTGGCGCAGTGCATGAAGTTTGAGGATCAGCCAGGGCAAATGGATGGCGGGCCGCTCGCGAACCCGGCGCTCGATGATTTGCGCCGGCGTCTGCAGGCGGTCGAGGTGGAGGCGAAGCCGGCGGAAGTGGCGCAGGTGCTGGCGGCGATGGCGAGTTACGACGGCGCGTTCCGCGAGGAGTTTGGGCGGGAACACGACCACTTCCGCCTGCTCGGCGAGGACAACGTGCGGCGGTATCTGCCGATCCCGACGGTGCGCATCCGGGTGGATGCGCGGGATTCGTTTTTCGATGTCTTCGCCCGCGCGTGCGCCGCGCGTGCCGCCGGCTGCGGGATGACGATGAGCCTGCCGCCGGGGCTCGTGCACGCGGCGCTGCGGCGGCTGGACGAGATGACGGAAACGTGGGCGGCTGGGATCGAATTCATCGAGGAGACGGATGCGGATCTCGCAGCGGCGATTCGCGGCGGCGAGGTGGAGCGGGTGCGCTTTGCAGCGGCGGAGCGCGTGCCGGCGGAGCTGCGCGCGGTGGCGCATGAGGCGGGCGTGTTTCTCGCGGATGCGCCGGTGGTGGCGGAGGGGCGCGTGGAGCTGCTGTGGTACGTGCGGGAGCAGTCGGTCAGCCACGCATACCACCGGTATGGAAATCTCGGTGGGCGCGCGGGGGAGCGGCGGGCGGAGCCGCGGTAGCGCGGGCGCGATTTTTTTCCCTGCGCCCCGCCGGGAGATGGGAACCCGCGGGAGCGGGGGCTAGAATTGGAAGTAGATGAAGGCTTTGTACTTCACGGGAACAAAGAGGATGGCGAGTTCGGTGCCGACGCCGAGGAGGGCGCCAGCGGCCCAGTCGGGGAGGCGCTGCCAGAGGGAGGCGAGGATACGGCGGCTGTTGAGCCAGTGGACGAGCGCCAGCACGAGGAGGATGGCGAGGCAGTCGAGGCCAAAGGTCTTGCTGCCATGCGCGCCGAAGAGGGTGAACGCCTTGAATGCGCGCTGCGCGATTTCGAGGCCGGTGGCTTTGATGACGCCGGTCTTTTCGTCGAGCAGCGGCGCGGCGCGGAAGAAGATCCAGGTCAGGCAGACCCAGTAAAAGGTGAGCGGCACGGCGAGCCAGGCGAGGACAGTCTTAAAAAGCGCGCCCGCGTTTCCCGTGAGCCGCTGCCACTCGCGGTGGAAGATGAGGGCGATGCCGTGCATGCCGCCCCAGATGACGAATGTCCATGAGGCGCCGTGCCAGAGTCCTCCGAGCAGCATGGTGAGGAGGAGATTGCGGTAGGTGAAGAGCTTCGAGCCGCGGCTGCCGCCGAGGGAGATGTAGAGGTAGTCGCGCAGCCAGGTGCTGAGCGAGATGTGCCAGCGCCGCCAGAATTCCGTGATGCTGCGTGAGAAGTACGGGAAGTCGAAATTCGGGGTCAGCTCGTAGCCGAGGAGGCGGGCGGAGGCGATGGCCATGTCGGAGTAGCCGCTGAAGTCGCAGTAGATCTGCACGGCGTAAAAGAGCACGCCGAGCACGGAGCTGAGGTGGTCGTATTTCCACGGCTCGGCGAAAAAGGCGTCGGCGATCTGCGCGGCGAATTCGGACACGCACGCCTTTTTTACAAAGCCGATGAAGAACAGCGTGCAGCAGGCGCGGACGCGGACATTCGCCCACACGCGCTTCTCCACGACCTGCGGGAGAAACGTCATGGCGCGCACGATGGGGCCGGCGACGAGCTGCGGGAAAAAGGAGATGAAGAAGGCGAGGTCGAGGAAGCTGCGGACGGGTTCGACGCGGCGGCGATACACGTCGATCGAGTAGCTCATCGACTGGAAGGTGTAGAAGCTGACGCCGAAGGGCAGGATGATCTTCAGCGTGTGGAGCGAGGTGTGTAGGCCGATCCAGCCGAGAAATCCGGCGGCGGAGCTGACGAAGAAATTGAAGTACTTGAAGTAGCAGAGGACGCCGAGATTCACCGCGAGGCTGACGATCAGCCAGGCCATGCGGCCGCGCTCGCTGCGGGCGGCGCCGAGGCCGCGGCCCACGATGTAGTCCATGATCGTGGAGCCCCACAGCACGGCAGGAAACCACCAGCCGTCGGGCATTTTCGCCCATGCACCGTCGCGCATGAGGCCGAAGAACGCGACGGGGTCGCCGATGAAAAAGCAGGCGTAGAAAAAGTGGCCGCAGGCGAGCAGCCATGCCTTGCGCGCGGTATTGCTCGGGAGCGTCCAGTGGACGGCGAAGACGACGAGGAAGAAGATGAAGAAGCGGAATTCGACGAAGAGCATGGAAAAGGTGCGGTCAGCGGGCGGCGGGCGGGAGCGGGCTCAGCGGGGCGGATTTCCCGGAGGCGATTTCCAGGAAACGTGCGGCGACGAGGCGGGTGAAGACTTCCGCGCCGGCGGCATTGAGGTGCGAGGTGTCGATGCGGTTGCGGGCCTCGTAGAGCTCGGGATACCTGTCGGGGTCGCAAAGGTCGATGACGTGGGCGCGGCGGGCATTCTCCGCCGAGGGGACGAGGTAGTACTCGCGGGCGCGCGGCGGGATGATGAGGATCGGCACGGCTCCGGCGCGGATGATCCTGCCGATGGTTTCGCCGAGGACGGCCTGGGTCACGCGGTCGGTTTCATGGGGCTTTGGCCGATCGCCCTTTTTTTCGTCGATGAGTGCAGCGAGCCGCGCCACCGTCTTCCTGCTCGGGCTGCCGGCATGTTCAGATGGCGTCCAGCCATCGCCGCTTTCGCCGAGCTTTCGCCAATCCATCGGATCGGGCGGCGTCTGATGCCGCCAGCGGTCGTAGAGGACGGCCGCGCGCCCGAGCTGCGTGGCGCGCTGGCCGAAGCCGGAGAGGTGCTGGATGAAATCGCGGAGCTGCGTGCAGCAGGCGGCGATGGTGTCGCGCCAGTCGAGATCGTGCTCCAGCACGAGGTGCCGCCGGAGGAGCTGCCAGGCGCGCCGCCCGTCATGCCACGCCACGCCGCGGACGGTGCCCTGCTGATCGTCCTGGAGTTCGGTCTGGAAGTAATCCAGCTCCAGAAAAACCCAGCGCAGCCGGGCGGGCCTGCGGACCAGGATCTGATCGAGGAACCAGCCGTCCTCCGGGGTGCGCATGGAGGCGACGCCTGCGTTGAAGGACTTCATCGGCAGCCCGCTCGATCCGACGAGCGGGTCGAAGATCTGCGGCATGAGATGGGTCTGAATCCGGCTCGAACCGATGAAGATGGCGTCGTACTCGCCGCCGTGCGCGGCGAGGTGCGCGAGCTTTTCCCGGATCGTGGTGGGCATCTCCGGCGGCGGCAGGATCACGCCCGCGAGCCACGCCGTGAAAGCGAATGCAATCATGCAGGCGAGGACCGGCAATGCGGTTCGCGATCGGCTGCGGCCGGAATCGGCGCGGTCCTGGTGGGAGGCGGGCACGGGGTTTTGCGGCAGGTTTCCGCGATCACATGCCACGCTGCAACTCGGCGAACTGCCGGGCGAGGAAGCCGGTGAGTTCCGCGGCTCCTTTGCCGTTCAAATGCCAGGTGTCGAAGTGGCGGTCAGGCTCGTAGAGCGTGGGATATTTCGCGGGGTCGTTGAAGGCAAAGACCGGTACGCCTGCGGGCAGGCCGGTGAAATTCTCCCGCCAGGAAAGCGACGGCGTGATCAGGAAGACGGGCTGGGCTCCCGCGCGCCGGACCTCGGCGGCGAGATCGCTCAGCGCCTCGAAGTAGTGGGCGCTGACCGGATACTGGGGCAGTTCGCGGCGGAGGAAGGCGACACTTTCGAGATAACGCGGCAGCTCCTCCGGCGCGATCTTCCGGTCATTCTCCGGCAGAAAACCGGCGCGGGCGGTCCACTCCGGCGGGCGCTTGGGCTTCCCGGGGAGCAGCGTCTGGCGCATCAGCTCCTCACCGCGCCCGAGGCCGGCATTCCAGCGGACGAAGATGGCCGCATGCTCCGTGGCGAAGCGCCACTTTTCCCGCGCCGTATGCGGCGAGGCGATGATATGGCGGCAGGCGAGCCAGGTGTGCCGCCAGTCGTGCCAGTAGGCGGTGCGCAGGGTCCGGTCGTTGCGCTCCTCGAGATGCACATTGATGTCCATGAGCTCGATGAAAACCCAGCGCAGGTGCGGCGGGCGCAGGTCGAGAAGGCGGCGCAGAAAGTAAAAGCTCTCCGGCGGCCACACGCTGTCATAGGCGAGATTGACGGACTGGCTGCGGCCTCCGAGCGCCGCGACCTCGGCATCGAACTGCTGCGGGTCGATCTGGTGGAAGACGCGGCTGGAACCGATGAAGAGGGTGTCGAAGCGCTCCCGGTTTTCCGCGAGGTACTGGTACTTCGGGTAAATGGCGGGCACTCTCGGAAACGGCAGGCAGCGTCCGACGAGGAAGGCGGTCAAGACCAGCGCAGCGGAGAAGCACGCGGCGTTCAGCAGGCCGGTGGCAAAGGGCCGGGGCCGGTGAGGATCGGGGCGGTGCATGCGGGCGCGGATGATAGAATCGCGCCGGGGTGCGACAAGGAAATTGCCCCCTCCCAGGCGGGTGCATACGGTGCCGCCCGCATGGATTCACTTTCGAAAATCGGACGACGGCTCGGGCTGG
>JAYTML010000730.1:0-2074 GCA_043728655.1 Chthoniobacter sp.
GGAGCGTGCGGCGGAGCGTGACTGCGGAGGAGCGCGGCATGGCGATCCGCGTATCCGCATTCGCGTGGCTGATGGGTTTTGTTTTCGTCCTGGCACTCGCCTTTCTGCCAAACAAGCAGCGCATCATCATGCTGCTGCCGGCCTTCATCTTCGCCGTCAGCTTCGCGAAATTCTGGCGCGACAAACGCACGCGGATTCGCCGCGAGCATCAGGAGCGTGCGAACCTCGATCGCATGAAGCGCGTGAATTGACGCGCCGGAATAAAACCGCCCTGCTAAGCCTCCCGCCCTTTGCCAACGCCAACTCCCGCCGCTACATTTTCCCCAATCATGACTGCCCTCCCACGTCCCCTCTCCCTCCTCGCCAGCATCGCCCTCGCCCTCGCGAGCTGCCATGCTGGCGATGCGCCAAAAATCACCGAGAAACCCGCCGACCTGACAAAAATGAGCAAGGAAGAACTCCGCAAATCCCTCACGCCCGAGCAGTACAAAGTAACCTGCGAAAACGGCACCGAGCCGCCTTTCAAAAACGCCTACTGGAACAACCATGAGTCCGGCATCTACGTCGATGTCATCAGCGGCGAGCCGCTCTTCGCATCGGTCCACAAATTCGACTCCGGCACCGGCTGGCCGAGCTTCTGGCAGCCGCTGAAAAAGGAGGCGATCCGCGACAAGAACGACACCACCCACGGCATGGTCCGCGACGAAGTCCGCTCGGCAAAAAGCGACGCCCACCTCGGCCACGTTTTCAACGACGGCCCTAAACCGACGGGCCTGCGTTACTGCATCAATTCCGCATCACTCCGCTTCGTGCCCGTGGAGAAGCTCAAGGAATTTGGCTACGCGGAATTCCTCCCGCTCTTCGAAAAGCCCGAACAAAAATAAGCTCCCATCTTTTGCCGGTTTGGGCGGAGCGCCCCCCGTCCCCACCTCATCAGCGCACCGCATTTTCGGTCCGGAAATTTTCCCGACGAAACAGTTGCCACCCCTGTGCAACGATGCTTTTATTCCGCCCCGACTTTCCGGTCGGAAAGCACTCGTAGCTCAATTGGATAGAGCATCTGACTACGAATCAGAAGGTTCCGTGTTCGAGTCACGGCGAGTGCACCACTCATACCGAGGGACTTACGACGAACGGGAGGGTTCGCAAAAAAGGCTGCTTGGACACTTCTTGGACACTTTTTAGATTCCAAGCCTCCGTCCCCCGTTGAGGCGTGGCGCCGCTCCCCTCCGCTCCAGACTCCCCCGGCTGTATCAGGGGCAGCGTTGTCAGCTCGCCATCCCCGCCGCCCGCCGCCGCGCAATCGCCGCCTGCTTCTTTGCCATGAGGCCGGCGCGCTCCTCGTCCGTCAGGATGCCCCCTGCATCCCACCGCACGCCCTCACGCCGCAGTTCCATGATCTTCGCCTTCTGCTCCTCCGTGAGCATCTGCGCGCTCACAGCGGTCGCATTGAGCGTCATGGAATCGCCCTTGAGATCGCCAGCCAGCTTGGCATCGAGTTCCAGCGCCCGGATGCGATCCGCCGTCCGCTCCGTCTCGCTCTGGGCAAACCGGGCCAGCAGCTCGCGCCGCGTCGCAATGGTCATCACGCACGTCTTCGCGGCTTCGCCCTGCAATTCCGCGATGCGGGCCGACACCTTACCGCTTTTTACCAAACGGCAGCCGTGCGCCTCCGCAGACTTCGTGCTGGCGTTGTAGAGTGCCCGGTAGGCCGAGGTCGCGCTTTCCCCGGTCGCGACGCGCTGTGCAAATTGTTCCCAGCGCGGATTGGTCAGGATCGTCATTTGGCGGGTTTGTTGATATATGTTCAAAGGAACACATCCCGCGCCGAAGCGCAATGCGGCCCGGCGTGCCCGGCGGGAGGAAGCGCAATTTGGATGCGGGCTGGAGGAATGCCGTACTCGAAAACTCGTCCGCGCATGGTAAATCTCAGCCGTGTCCGCCTCCGCTGAAACTCCCGAGCATCGGCACCTGAAACGCCTCGCCCTGCGGTGGGCGCACGCCAATGGCTACCCCGTCGCCGCGCAGGAGGTTTCCATGCCGGAGCTTCGTTTCCGGCTCGACGCTGCGGCCT
>JAYTML010000731.1:0-10475 GCA_043728655.1 Chthoniobacter sp.
TCGGCAAGGGGGATCAAATACCAAGGGGGCTTCTGCAGCTTCGCGGTGCCGGGCGGACGGCGTTCCGTGCCTAGACCGGTTCTTCGATGTGGAGCTTCATCACGCCGGTGTCCTCGAAGTACCAGATGGAGCAGGCTAGGCGCTTGGTCTGGCCGGCGGGGGTGTCGGGGCCAGTGAGCCAGTCGCGGAGGAGCGGGAGACCGGTGGAGATGAGCAGCGCCTGGATGTCAGCCCGCCTTTCAAACAGCACGGGAAGGACATCGAAGTGCCAGCGCTCGCCGCCCTGCCGGCGCGGGCGGGAAGTGGTGGACTCTGCGCGGGGCGTGTATTCCGGGTAGTTCGAGTAGGTGAAGCGGATGAGCGGATAGCCGGGGATGCGCAGCGGGGGATGGAGGAGCGGCGAGTGGTTGGAAAAGCTGAGCGTAAACTTGTCGTACTGGGGGACGGAGGCGAGGGCGTCGCCCACGGCACTGGCTCCGAGCGGGTAGCTGAACCCGCGGGGAAGCTGCGACTTTCCGAGAGTCGGAATGGGCGGAAGAGCGCCGTCGGGGATCATAGGACGGTTTAATACGTGCACGCTCTTTCGCCGCCCGCCAAGTGTCGTTTGCAAATATTACCGATGGTCCAAAGTGAGGTGCTGCTCTTGACACCTCGCCGCCTTCGCGAGCCTACTCCCGCCTTTCTCCCATGAAACTGCCCCACACCCTCCTTGCGCTCGCCGTTTTTGCCGTCCTTTGCGTCGCTGCCATGGGGCAGGAGTGGACGCGCTTTCGCGGGCCGAACGGCTCGGGACTGGGCGTCGCGCCAAACCTGCCGGCGCAGTTTTCGGAGAAGGATTTCAACTGGAAAATCGAACTGCCGGGGAGCGGGCATTCGTCGCCCGTGGTGTGGGGAGACCGCGTTTTTGTGACGGGCAATCCGAAGGACACGACGAAGCGGGTGATTGTGTGTGTGGGCGCGGTGGACGGGAAGACGCAGTGGCAAAAGGAATACGCGACTGGCGGCTACCGGCTGCACTCCGACAATAACTATGCGGCCGCGTCGGCTGCCGTGGATGCGGAGCGGGTGTATTTCCACTGGGCGTCGCCGGAGAGCTCGGGGCTTGTGGCGCTGGATCAGAAAGACGGGCGCGAAATCTGGAAGGTGGATCTGGGGCCGTTCATCTCGCAGCACGGGCCGGGCGCTTCGCCGATCGTTTTCGAGGACATGGTGGTGCTGAATTTCGACCAGGATCAGCCGAAGAGTTTCCTCGTCGCCGTGGATGCGAAGACGGGCCGGGAGCGCTGGCGCTGGGAGCATGAGGGCACGAAGCACACGGCCTCGACGCCGTGCATTTTCACTCCGAAAAGCGGCGGGCCGCTCGTCATCACGGAGGGCTTTTCCATCGGGCTGGCGGCGAATGACGCGCGCACTGGCGCGCTGGCGTGGCAGTTGCCCACGCTGATGACAAAGCGCTGCGTCTCCTCGCCGTTCGTCACGCCGGCGGGGCTCATCATCGCGCAGTGCGGCGAGGGCCGTGCGGAGAGTTTCGTGGAGGCGGTGCGCCCGGCGGCGGACGGGAAATCGGCGGAGAAAGTCTATGAGGTCGTCCGCGTCGGCGGCTATGTGCCGACGCCCATCGCGGTGGGCGGGCTGCTTTTCCTCTGGAAGGAAAACGGCCTGGTCACCTGCCTGCGCGCCGCGACGAATGAGCAGCTCTGGAGCGAGCGCGTGGAAGGCTCGTACTACGGCTCGCCGGTCTGCGTGAACAACCGCCTCTACAACATGACCACGAAGGGCGATCTGGTCGTGGTCGCGGTCGGCGAGACATTCCAGCCGCCCGTGCGCATCGCGCTTGGCGAAGGTTCGCACGCGACGCCGGCGGTCAGCGGCGGAAGGATGTATCTGCGGACATTCACGCACCTGATCTCGGTGGGGAAATAGCCGCCATTGCGGGGCTGCTCAAAGTCGGGCGCCGGAGATCGGGAACGACTGCGGGCTTTGAGCCTTTGAGTTTCGCGCGCTTCAGGCCTCCAGCGCGCGCTTCACGCAATCGCCCAGCGCCTGGATGTTGTAGGGCTTGAGGAGCAGTTCGCGGAAGCCGATCTCGCGGGCGCGCGGAGAATCGAGTGTGGCGCTGTAGCCGGTGGTGAGGATCACGCGGGCGCCGGGCCGGATTTCCCATAGGCGCCTGGCGAGGTCGATGCCACTGAGTTGCGGCATGGTGAGGTCCGTGATGACGAGGTCGAAGGGCGTTTCGCGGAAGCGGGCGACGGCGGCGTTGGCGTCGCTCTCGACGACGGACGCGTAGCCGAGCCTCGTGAGGAAGCGCTCGCCGAGCGTGGTGAGCACGGGCTCGTCATCGATAAAGAGGATGCTCTGGCCGTGCCCGAAGGCGAGGGTGGCATCGGGGACGTCTGCGGCCGGGGTCTCCAAATCGAGCGCGGGGAAGTAGAGGTGAAAGGTCGTGCCGTCGCCGGGGACGCTGTAAACGGTGATCGCGCCGTCGCAGGACTGCATGATGCCATGGACCACGGAGAGGCCGAGGCCGGTGCCGCGGCCCGGCTCTTTGGTCGTAAAAAATGGCTCGAAGATGCGGCTGGAGGTGGTGGCGTCCATCCCGCAGCCGTCGTCGCTGACCGAAAGGCGCAAGTAGCGCCCGGGGCGGAGGTCGGGATGGGTGCGGGCGAAATCCGCATCGACCCCGAAGGTGGTGAGGTGGACGCGGACTTTGCCCGAGCGCTCGCCGATGGCGTGCCAGGCATTGGTCACGAGATTCGTGACGACCTGGTGGACCTGGACGCTGTCGGCGAGGACTTGCGGCCCGTTCGGCTCAAACTCGCTGACGATCTCGAGCGAGGCGGGGAGCGTGGCGCGGAGCATCTTCAGCGCGTCGCGGATATTGGTTTCGAGATCGATCGGCTTGCGGTCCTGCTCGCGGTGGCGGGAAAAGGCGAGGATCTGGCGGACGAGGTCGCGCGCCCGACCGCCGGCCTTGAGGATTTCCTTGAAGCTCGCTGTGGAGGCGGACGGATCGGCGGCTTCCTGGATGCCGAGATCGGCGAAGCCGATGATGCCGGCGAGGATGTTATTGAAGTCGTGGGCGATGCCGCCGGCGAGTGTGCCGATGGCTTCGAGCTTTTGGGCCTCGCGGATTTTCTCATCGCGCCGGGCGCGCTCCCGTACGGACCGCTCGCGTTCGCTGATGTCCTCCTGCAGCAGCCGGTTTGCCGCTTCCAGATCGAGCATCTTCTTCTCGAGCTTTGCGATGAGGCGGGCGTTGTATTCCTTGAGATAGATGGCCTCGTCCTCTGGTTCGGCGGCGGGCGCGGCGGAGGGCGGCGCTTTTCTCGCGACGACTTCCACGATCTCGCGGATGAAGGCGTCGGGTTCGAGCGGTTTGATGAGGAAGCGGTCGGCGCCGAGGCTCAAGGCAAAGGAGGCGTCGCGCGGATCGGTGTAGGTGGCGGTGTAAAAGACGAACGGGATCTGGCGGAGGCGTTCGTCCCTTTTCATCTCCCGGCAGAGCTGAAAGCCGTCCATGCGCGGCATGAGGATGTCGGAAATGACGAGGTCATGGACGCAGCGCTCGGCGAGCTTGAGCGCGTCGAGACCGTTGCTCGCGGAGTCCACGGTATGGCCGTGGCCGCGGAGCAGCGCCTCGAGCATGTAAAGGTTTTCGGCTTTGTCATCGACGCTCAGTATTCTCATGGGGTGCCCGCCTCCTTTGGGATGAACCGCGAAATCTCGGTGATGAAAGTCTCAGTGACGATGGGCTTTTCCAGATAGCCCGCAAAGCCGAGTGCCAGCGCCTTTTCACGATCACCGGCCATCGCGTAGCTGGTCACCGCGACGATCGGGATGTGGGCGAGATGTGGCTCGGCCTTGATGCGGCGCGCGGCCTCGTAGCCATCGACCTCGGGCATCTGGATGTCCATGAGGATGAGGTCGGGGAGTTCATTCTGCGCGGCGATGACGCCCTCCCGGCCATTGGCTGCGTGGACGACGGAGTAGCCGCTGTTTTCCAGCAGAAAGGTGGCGAGGTAACGGTTGGCCTCGTTGTCTTCGACCAGAAGGATTTTGGCGCTCATCGTTGGGGCTGGATTTCGCGAGGCAGGGTGAGGACAAACCGCGAACCCGTCCCGAATTCGCTTTCGGCCGCAATATTTCCGCCGAGCATTGTCGCCAGTTGTTTGCACAAATACAAGCCGAGTCCTGTGCCCTCATAGACGCGGCGGGCGGAGCCGTCGACCTGACGGAAAGCCTCGAAAAGGTGCGCCATGCTGGCGGGCTGGATGCCGACGCCGGTGTCCGTCACGGAGAGCTCCACATGCTCCCCGGTCGAGCGGACTGCGATGACGACGTGGCCGGTGTCGGTGAATTTGACGGCGTTGTTTGCGAGGTTGAGCAGGATCTGGAAGCACTTTTTCCGATCGCTGTACAGGCCGAGTGCGGGATCCCCGATCTCAGTTTCGAGCGCGAGTTTTTTCTGGGCGGCCATGGGCGCGAGGCTCTGCGCGACTTCGGCGATGACATCCGCGATTTTAAAGTCTTCGAGGATGAGCTCCATCTTGCCCGACTCGATGCGCGAGAGGTCGAGGAGGTCATTGATCAGGGTGAGGAGATGGCGGGCGGAGAAATGGACCATCCCGAGCTGCTTGGCCTGCTCCTCATTGAGAGGGCCGGCCAGGCCCTGGCGGAGGATGCCGGTGAAGCCGATGATGGAATTGAGCGGCGTGCGCAGCTCGTGGCTCATCGTGGCGAGGAATTCCGACTTGAGCCGGTCGAGCTCGTGGAGCCGCTCGTTCGCTGCGGCGAGGTCGCGGGTGCGCTCGGCGACTTTGATTTCCAGGCTGGCGTGCGCGTCGCGTAGCGCCTCCTCGGCCTGCCGCCGCTGGACGACCTCCAGGCTGAGTGAGACCAGGTCGGCCACGGCACCGGCAAAGCTTTCCTCGTCCGGCTGCCACATCCGCGAGGGGCCGACGTGCTCGTGGCAGACGACGCCGACCATTTTTCCGCCCACGCGGATCGGTGCGTCGAGCATGGAGGTGATGCCGAGTTGGGCGAGGTAGTCCGGGGCAAATTCGCGCGTGCGGGGATCGGTCGGCGCGTCATTGGCGGCGATGACGCGCTGCGTCGCGAGCGCATGGAAATAGGCGGGGTACTCTGTGGCCGCGAGCGCGAAGCCCATCGAGTGGCGGTCCGAGTCGCTTTCGTAAAGGTGGGCGCACGAGAGCTGGGTGCGGCTGTCGTTGTAAAACCAGATGCTGGCGCGCGCGATGCCGAGCGTCTCCGCGGCGAGGCGGGCGATGGCGCGGAGAGCGTCTTCGAGATTCCCGCTGAGGATCTCCGGGCTGCGGGCATGCCCGGCGAGCACGGTGTTCTGCCTCTCCAGCCGCCGCATGGTCGCGCGGAGCGACGCCTCGGCCACGAGCCGCGCCGAGATGTCGATCCCGATGCCGAGCATGCACGGGCGGCCCTCCACATCGAGGCGCAGGCCGGTGACGTAGTACGGATACTTGCGGCCGCTCTTGGCCAGCAGGTTGACCTCGACGTCCGAGGAGCCTTCCTCAAAGCACTTGACCATGCGTTCGTGGACGCGCTGCTTTTCGTCGTCGGGAAAATAGGCGAGGGGATCGAGCTTGCCGATCTCCTCCGCAGTGTAGCCGGTGATGGTCTCGAAGGTCTTGTTCCAGCGGAGGATCTTCCGGCGCGCGTCGTAGAGGTAAAAGATTCCCGGCATCGAATTGACGAGCGTCTCGGTGAATTCCAGCTCGTGCTGCACGCGCTCCTCCGCCGCCTGGCGCTCGGTGATGTCGCGGGAGACGACGAGGATTTTCTCCGGCTGGCCGGCGGCGTTGCGGATGAGGCTGCCTTCGGATTCGAGGATCAGGTGGGTGCCGTCTGGCCGGATGAGGCGAAACTCGGCGCGCTCCGGGCGGCCCGTGCGAAGCATCCCGGCGAACTGCTCGCGAATGCGCGGGAGATCCTCGGGATGCACGTCGTCAAACGCCGAGCTGAGGTAGAAATCCTTGCCGGGAAAATGCTTCGAGTAGGAGCGGCTGGAGTAGAGCCGCCGTCCCTGGAGGTCGAGCACGGCGATGAGGTCGGAGACGTGATCACTGATGAGGCGGAACATCTCCTGGCTCGCGCGCAGCGCGGCCTCACCCAGTTCGCGCTGTGTCACATCTTGAAAGGCGAGCGCGACTCCCGCGAGGGCGCCCGCATCGTCGCGAATGGGCGCCGCGCTGCCGATGACGAGATGCTCGAGGCCGTTGCGCGCGACGATCAGGCGCGGATCGTGGGAGACGACATTCTTTCCCTCGCTCAATGCGCGCTCGAAAAGACTCTCGACCGGCTCGCGCGTCTCGCGCCGGAGGGGGCGGAGAATTTCACCCACGGGCCGCCCGCGCGCGTCATCCTCGCTCCAGCCGGTGATCATCTGCGCGGTTTCATTGATCTGGGTGACGCATCCTTCCGCGTCCGTGGCGATCATGCCGTCGCCGATGCTGCGCAGCGTCGTGGACAGCCACTGCTCGCGGTTGCGGATGGCGGTCCACTCGCGCCGCACGCGCTGCATGCTCCATGCGACCAGAGTGATGAGCAGCGCTGCGGCCGCAATGGTGAAAAGATCCACGACAGCGAGCGCGGCGCCCTCCTCGCCGGAGAGGTGGACGTGTTGTTCGACGCAGTAATACGCCAGCCCCCCAAAAGCTGCCGTGGCCCCAAACATCCCCGCGACGAGCACGCGCAGCACGGATCGCCGCCGGGGGGGGGAGCTTTGCCCATTCATCTCGGGACTGGTGCTACGCGAAGCCGGCCCGTCCGACAAGCGCGGTGCGAGCGTGCTGCCGCCTCCCGAGCGTGGCAAAACACGGACGCCTGCATGGCGCGCTAGTTGCATTCGTGAGCGACGTGCCGTTTTCTCCACTGCCGCATGCACGCTTTTAAACGCCGATACTACAAATGGCTCCGCCACATCCCGCGGCGGAAACATCTCAAAGGCGGCCGGCTGCACCGGCTGCTCGGCGAGAAGCTTTTTGCAAAGGAGCTTTGGAAACCCTCGCGCAAGACCGTGGCTGGCGGGCTGGCCCTCGGCCTTTTCATCGGGTTCACGCCGACGATGGGCGCGCAGATCATCCTCTCGGGAATCGCGGCCTTTTTCCTCAGGGTGAATATCCCGATGGCGCTGCTCGGCTCGCTCGTGACGAACCCTTTCACCGCGGCCCTCGTATATCCGCTCGAGTATCAGCTCGGCGTATGGATGACCGGCGTGCCCAAGCCGAGCGACCTGGAAGGCTACACCGGGATGATGCGCAGTTTCGCCCGCTACGCGAAGCCGCTCTGGATCGGCAGCCTCGCGATGGGCGGCGCCGCTGCTGCGCTGGCCTACGGTCTCGTCACTCTGCTGTGGAAAGAGGCCGTCCACCTGCGGGAAAAGCGCCATCATCTGCCGGCGGTCACGCTCGAGCCGAAGGCCGGTCTCCTTTCCGCCGAGGTTCCGGCGCCGGGAAGCGGCACCGGCGAGGGACTGCCGGGAAACCAAGCCTCGGACGCGCGCTGACCGCCCTTGGCGGAAACCGCCGCGTCAGAACGTGGCGTTCATGTAGGCCACCGTTCCGTTTCGGAACCAGATCTCCAGCTTCCTCACCGTGCGGCCCGACACCGGGTCGTAGGCTGCGTTCGGATAGTCCCAGGCCTCCGTCGATCCGAGCGAATAGACCTTCGCCGGCTTGCCCAGCAGCGCCACCACCGCCGTCCCCGGCTTGCCCTTTAGCTGCTCCCGGAGCTTCCGGAAATCGTGGGCCGGCCGCGCTGGCAGCAGCCTGCCATAGCGCTTCTCGTAGCGGCTCACGAGTCCGCGACTGTCCGCGAGCTGCTGCTCCAGCTCCGCTCGCGATGCCCTCGACGCCGGCTGCGTGCCGGTCTGGCAGGACGACATTGCTCCGAGACAGACCAGAGCGAGGAGAGGGCGGGGGAGGCGGCGTGGATTCATAGTGAAGGAAAAAGGATTCGCCGGTTCAGCCGCCGGGGCCGAGCCGAGGTGGAACAGTTTTCCCCGCAAGCCCGGCTCCGCAAGCGGCAAGTCTCCCCGCACCGCAGCCATTCGTCTGGGTTTTGGCGAAGCGCAGGGACGCGGCGACGCAAACGTCGGAAACGAGCGCTGAACGGAAGCCCGCTGCGACGCTCTCCTTCTCCATCGTTCGCGCCAGTGCAGAAGCGTGGACATTTTCGACGCGGGATTATCCCTGGATCGCGAGGTATCGCTTCACCGTGCGGCGCCCTGGATCGCGAGGTATCGCTTCACCGTGCGGCGGTCCAGGTTCGTTCGGCGCGCGACTTCCTCCAGGTTTCCGCAGCGCTCGTAGAGCAGCGCGCAGTAGCCGCCGAGCAGTGCGTCCGCATCGAGCGTCCCGCCCGCGACCGATGCGGCCAGGCGCGAGGCGCGGTCCGGCGAAGCCGGCGCGGATTCACCGGCGTAGCTGCGCGTGAGCAGGATTCGCCGGACGGCTTGCTCCAGCTCGCGGACGTTGCCGGGCCATTCGTATGGCGCGCGGGCCAGCGCGCGCAATCCGCCGCGGACAAGCGGGAGCAGCCCCGGCGCGGCATCTCCGGCGACGCGGTCCATGATGTGCGCGAGCAGCGCGTCGAGTTCGCGCGCGTCCTCGCGGAGGCGCTGCCGCAGCGGCGGGACGGTGATCGTGTCGGAGCACAGCCGGTAGTAGAAGTCATCACGAAAACCGCCCGCACCACGCAGGCCGTCGGGCGCCTTGTTCGTCGCGGCGATCACCCGCCCGCGGAAGCGCACCTCCTCGCGGCTGCCGACCGGCGAGAAGACGCGCTCCTGCAGCACCCGCAGCAGCTTGATCTGCACGGGCGCGGAGACCTCGCCGATTTCATCGAGAAAAATCGCCCCGTGCGGACTGCATCTCGCGAAGATGCCTTCGTGCGCCTCCACCGCGCCCGTGAATGCGCCCTTCCGGTGCCCGAACAGCTCGGACTCGATGAGCGTCTCGGGGAACTGCGAGAGATTGATCGACACGAAACTGCGCGTGAAGCTTTCGGCGAAGCACTGCTTCCTCGCGTCGAACGGGATGAATCCGGAGCGCCCGATTGCCGCTGCCGCCGTCCCTTTGCCGGTGCCGGTCTCGCCGAGCAGCAGCGTCGAGAAATCCTCCATCCGGCTCCACAGGCAGCGCTCGAAAATGCGGATGTCGTGCGTGAAGACATTGTCCCAAAGCCGGCGGCGAAACTCGCGCATGCACGCGCTCTCGCCCACGAGTCCCTCGACGATGAAGTGGTGCGCGCGGCGGACTTGAAAGAAGATCGCGAACAGGCGCAGCGCCTCGTCCGCGTCAAATCCCCGCCGCTGAAGCAGCGAGAGCAGATCGCGCGAAAAGCGGGCCGTCACGGGCGAATCGCCCGCGGCGACTTGCGCGACGACGAGATCATCGAGAGCAGGGCGAAACCGCTGATACGCATCGAAGAGCAGAACCATGCGCATCGTTTCGCGCTCCTCGCCCGCATACTTCCGCAGCTCGGACATCCCGCGTTCCTCCAATGCGGCGACTCGCGCGCCGCATTCGGATTCGATTTCACGGATCACCGCCCGGAACTCGTCGCCGAACGGATTGCTGAAAACGGCGAGTGCCGCGCGCCTGTAGAAATCCGCATCACCGGAAGGGAGAGATCGGGCTTTTCGCGGCATGCAGAAAAGGAGAGCCATGCTGGCAGAGAATGTCCAGCCGGGACGCAACGCTAGGCCGGATTGGATTTCAGGAAAAAAAGTGCAGTTCGCTGGCGGCCAATGCCTTACGTGGCACCCGAAAGTGCGTGGCACACGGGATGTTAATGCGTCGGCCATGCCCGGATGACGGGCTGCAACAAACCAACCATCCAAATCATGAAACCAACTCGCTTCATTCTTCACTGCCTCGCCGCGCTCACCGCGGGCGCGGCCATCCTATCACCTCCGGCGGCAGACGCCGCCGGGCTGCTGATTGCCGATGGCGGCTTCGGCGGCGTGCTCGAAATCCAGGAGCACGACGTGAAGGTCACCATCAACAACGGCATCGCCGTCACCCACGTCACGCAGGTCTTCCGCAATACCGAGCAGCGGCAGGTCGAGGCGCTCTACACGTTCCCCGTGCCGAAGGGCGCTTCGGTCGCGAACTTTTCCATGTGGATCGCCGGCAAGGAAATGGTCGGCGAGGTGCTCGAAAAGAAGCGCGCCCGCGAAATCTACGACAGCTACAAGCAGCAGCGGCGCGATCCGGGGCTGCTCGAACAGACGGACTATCGCACCTTCGAGATGCGCATTTTCCCCATCGCGGCGGGTGCCGAGCAGAAGGTGCAGATCACCTACTATCAGGAGCTCGACTTCGATCACGACTGGGCGACCTACGTCTATCCGCTCGCGACCAATTCGCGCGGCAAGGCGGACTCGCGGACCACGGGCCGCTTCGCGATCGACTTCGACGTGCAGTCGGCGATCC
>JAYTML010000732.1:0-3461 GCA_043728655.1 Chthoniobacter sp.
GTGAAAACGCCCGCCCTCATCCTCGCCGCCGCCTTTCTCCCGCTTCTGAGCGCTCACGCGCAGTCGGGCAATGCGATCAAAGCGACCACACGGATGCGGCCCGACGGCACGACATCGACGACGGTTCTCAATCCGGAAACTCGCACCTCCGAGGAGACGATCGCCGAGGCCGGCGGCAAGGTCCTGAGCAAGACGATCTACTTTCTGAACTCGCAGAACTTTGCGAAAGGCGCCACGCACCTCGATGGGAAAGGCAAGGTGCGCTACAAGGAGAGCTTCAAGTTCGACTACGCGGGGCGGATCATGGAATCGACGCTTTTCGCCGCGGACAACCGCCCGCTGGGACGGCGCGTCTTTGTGTATGAGGGGAAGCTGGAGGCGCGGGTCGAGGACTACGACGCGGCGGGGAATCTCATCTCAGGCGGAAAAAAGACCGGTGCCGCACGCGGCGGCCAGCCTGAGGTGCGCCGGGCGCAGCCGGTCCGCTAGTCCGGCGCCGGGGATTGCCCCGGCACTGGCCCGTCTCTAGCTTCGCCAGCCCGCATGCTTTTCTCCTCCCGCCTTTTGTCGCCGCCCGCGGTTTTTCCGGTGCTGGCCGCCCTGCTGCTGCTGGCCGGGTGTGATCGGAAGGAGCCGGTCGAGGCGCGGAAGCTCAAGCTGCTCGTGGAGGAAAACGCGCGGCTCATCGATGCCGTGACGGCGCTCGATCCGGCGAATGCGGGTGCGAAACTCACCGGCGCGGACGCGGCGCAGAAGCTCGCGGCGGAGAATGACCGGCTGCGCGAAATCCTCGCGGGCGGCAGCCGGGCGAAGGCGCTGGCGGCGAACAAGGTGCTGCGCGACGCGATTGAGAAGGAGGTGATGGCCATCCGCGGGCTCGAATTCAAGCAGCCGGTCGATTACCAGGTGCTCAACCGCAAGGAGATCAAACAGACCATGGCCGGCAAGCTCGCCGAGGTTTTCTCCGACCAGGAGTTCAAAGAGATGACCGAGGCGATGGCGGCGGTCGGGCTGCTGCCGGCGGGCTATCCGCTGCGCGAAAAATACATCGACCTCCTCGGCGAGCAGGTGGCGGCGTTCTACGACCAGCACGCGCACAAGCTTTTCATGTACGAGGACGCCTCGCTCGAAAACGCGCAGAACCGTGTGGTGCTCGCGCACGAGCTGACCCACGCGCTGCAGGACCAGCACTTCGGCCTCAAGCGCCTGCCGCTGGAAATCAAGACCAACGACGACCGCGCCGCCGCCGCGAGCGCGCTGGTGGAGGGCGAGGCGACGCTCGTGATGAGCGAGTACATGCTGAGGAACATCTCGAAGGCGATGGTGAAGGACAGCGTCGTCTCGTCCTTTACGGCGAACATGAAGCAGCTCGAAACCGCGCCGCGCTACCTGCGCGAGATGCTCGTCTTTCCCTACCTGCGCGGGCAGGAGTTCTGCGCCGTGCTCTTTGGCCAGGGCGGCTACGAGGCGGTCTCGAAGGCCTACGACCGCCCCCCGAGCTCCACCGCGCAGATCCTGCATCCGCAAAAATTTCTCGCGCGCGAAGAGCCGGTCGCGATCGGGTGGGCGGACGTGATCGTGAAAGGCGAAAAGCCCATCGCCGACAACTGCGTGGGCGAAATGGGCGTGCGCATCCTTTTCGCCGAGTGGCTCGACGCCTCGACCGGCGAAAAGGCCGCGGCGGGCTGGCGCGGCGACCGGTATCTCTACTTCGCGGGCGGCCAGGCGCTCGTGTGGAAAACGGTGTGGGCGAACGCGCAGGAGGCCGCGGAGTTTTTCGACGCGGAGCGGAGGCTCCTCGAAAAGCGCCACGGGCTCAAAGACCCGCGCATCGCGGAAGGCAGCTACGCAGCCGACGCCCCGCGCACGGTGCGGATGCGCCAGACGGACGCGCACGAAGTCATCGTGATCGACGCCGCCAGCGCCGCGTGGGCGGACGCCCTCGGCAGCCTTCAGTGAAAGCTGCCAGCTTCCCCTTCGCCGGCAGATCCGCGTAGATTCAGCCCATGGACAGAACCGAAATGCGCCGCGATCCGCTCACGGAAGCGTGGACGATTTTTTCCGAATCGCGGCCGAGCCCGCCCGCCTTTGGCTCGGTGCTACCGGAGGCAAAAGCCGCGAGCCCTTTCACCGCGGGCAGCGAGTCCCTCGCTCCCCACGCGATGCACACCGCGCCGGCGCAGGGCGGCGGCTGGCAGGTGCGCGTCGTGCCAAATCGCGCGCCGATCGTCCGCGTCGAGGGCGATCCGACGCCCCGCAGCGACGGATTTTACGACCGCATGGACGGCGTCGGCGCGCACGAGGTCATCATCGAGGATCCCGGCCGCGCCGCGCTGGAGGAGCTGCCGCTGGCGGACATCGAGAAAGTCGTCACGGCGTGGAAGCTGCGGATGCTCGACCTGATGCGCGACTCGCGGATGCGCTCGTTTTCGATCGTGAAAAACGTGGGCGCCGCGGCCGGCGCGCGCGTGCCGCACAGCGTCAGCCAGCTGGTGGCGATGGCCGTCGTCCCGCCGCTGTTGGTGCGAAAACTCACCGTCGCGCGCACCTTTTTCGAGGTGAAGCGGCGCTCCATTTTCGACGACATCCTGCGCGAGGAAGTCCGCACCGCCACGCGGCTCGTGTACGAAAACAACGGCTTCACCGTCTTTTGTCCGTATGCCTCGCGCGCGCCGTTCGAACTGGCGGTATATCCGAAGAGGCAGTGTCCGGATTTCCACGGCCTGACCGACCAGGAGACCGCGCAGCTCGCGGACGCGCTCAAGGTGGCGCTGCGCCGGCTCAACTGCGCGCTCGATCACGCGCCCTACAATCTCATGCTCCTCACCGCGCCCACACGGACCTCGCGGCCGGACCAGTGGGCTACGATCGAGGACGATTTCCGGTGGCACATCGAGATCCTCCCGCGGCTCTATTTCCGCGGCGGCGTGGAGCTGGCCACCGGCTGCTGGCTGAACACCGTCTGGCCGGAAACGGCAGCCGATTTCCTTCGCTCCGTCACACTCCCGGAATGATCGCGCGCCAGGTATTTTACGAGGGCCGCGTGCAGGGAGTCGGGTTCCGTTTCACCGTGAAACAGATCGCTCGCGGCTTTGAGGTCACCGGCTGGGTGCGCAATCTTCCGGACGGACGCGTGGAAATGCAGTGCGGCGGGGAGCGCGAGGAGGTGGACGCCTTTCTCGACGAGATCGCCAAAAGCGAGCTGAAGGGACACATCAAGAATGTGACCGTCGCGCCTATTGCCTTGCCTGAGGGTGTGAAGGGATTTGAGATTGTCCGCTGATGTCCACCCCGGCGATTTCGATCCAGAACCTGACCAAGATCTACCCGATCCCCTTCCGGCGGGAAAAGGTGACCGCGGTCAAAGACCTCTCGCTCACCGTGGAGCCAGGGCAGGTGTACGGCCTGCTCGGGCCGAACGGGTCGGGCAAGTCCACGACGATGAAAATCGTCCTCGGTCT
>JAYTML010000733.1:0-1914 GCA_043728655.1 Chthoniobacter sp.
ATCAGGCCGCGGCCGTGCCCGGTTTGGCGGTGCCCTTCAGCACCAGCGTCTTCGCCTTTTCCACTCCGGCGAGATCCGCCTGCCGGTAGGCGTTGAAGTCGTTGAACCAATACTTTTTCGACCACCGATACATCCAGTGCTGTTCGGGGATTTCCTCGCCGGGGAGCCACTGCGAAAAGCGCGGCTCCATCGCCTCCAGCTCCGCCATCGCGGTGCCGCGCATGGTCGTGTCGCGCGCGCCGTGTTTGACGACGAGGTCTTTCACCAAATCCGGCCGCTCCAGCACCACGCAGCCGCGCGTGTGCTGCGCGCTCAGCTCGCGGAAGTCTTTGAGAAAGGTGCTGTCGCGGATCGTGGCGAAGACGCCGCGCTCGTCGCGGATGTTCTCCGTGGCGAATTGGATGATCGGGCACGGCTCGATGTCGCCGCGCGGATTCACATGATGCGAGATGCCCGTGCTCATCGGGCACAGCGCCTTGCCCTCGCCGTCGTAGTAGGCGTCGATGATCGCGATCGGCACCTTCGCGCGCATCTCGACCACGAAGCGGCGCACGCGCACGAGCTGCTCCGGCGTGAGCGCGAGCTGGGCGTTCATCTTCGGCCCCACGGGGCGATACGTGTGAAACCAGCAGTAATGCACGCCGCGCGCGATCAGCTCGCGCAGCCACGATTCGGTGCAGAGGTCTTCGATATTCGTCTGGCAGACGCTCGTCGCCACGCCCGTGAGAATCTTTTCACGGATGCACGCATCCAGCCCGCGCAGCGTCCGCGTGAAGACCTCCTTTTTCCCGCGGCGCTCATCGCTCACGATCTCGCGCCCTTCGATGGAGATGAGCGGCGTCGCATTCCCGATTTTGCGGAGCTGCTTCGCGATTTTGTCAGTGATGAACTGCCCGTTCGTGAAGACTTGGAAATACGCGTCCGGGTGCGCCGCGAGCAGGTCGAGCAGCTCCGGGTGCATGAAGGGCTCGCCGCCGAGGATTCCGAAGAAGGCGTTCCCGTGCGCCTTCGCGTCGTTGATCGTGCGGTTCAGCGTTTCGAGATCGATCTGCGTGCGCTCCGCCTCCACATCCACCCAGCAGCCCTGGCAGCGCAGGTTGCAGCTATTCAAAATCGAGATGTAGAGAAACGGCGGGAAGTATTCGCCGCGCTTGATCCGCCGCTTGAATTTCTCGACCGAGAGCAGCCCCTTCACCCCGAAATTCCACATGAACTTTCCCAAAAGCCGCGGATCGGTGGTGCGGAGGATGCGGGTGGCGAGAGCGGGAAACATGGGAGCGCGGGCAGTATAGCGGCAGTCGCGGATTTGCAAACGCGCGGAGCCGGAATTGGGAACGCGCCCTGCTAACAGCACTGGCGATATGACACCGCCCGCAGCCGCCACCTCCACCGATGCCGATGCCGCCGACCGCCGTCTGGCAGTCGCCGAGCGCCTCATCAGCCAGACCCGGAGCCTCTCCGTGGCCCCGCCCGTGGCGTTCCAGCTTTTCATGCTCACGCGCGGCCCCGACTACTCCTGCGAGGCGCTCGTCGATCTCGTCCGGCTCGATCTCGACCTCACCGCCCAGCTTCTCCGCCTGTGCAATTCCGTGATCTTCCGCGGCCGCGGCGTCTCCTCCCTGCGCGAGGCCGTCCTGCGCGTGGGAAATGGCGTGATCGCCGAGAAAGCCATGTCGCTCACGGTGGGACGCCTCCTTTCCCAGCGCAAGACGCCCTACTGCCCCGACCCGAACGCGCTGTGGCGCCACTCGCTGAACTGCGCGCTGGCGTGCCGCTACCTCAGCAAGTACTGCGACGGCATCCGCTGGGATCCGGAACTCACCTTCACCGCCGGCCTCCTGCATGACATCGGCAAGCTCGTCATCAGCTCAGCACCCATCGCCGACACCGCTCGCATCGTCGAACTGTCGGAAA
>JAYTML010000734.1:0-5985 GCA_043728655.1 Chthoniobacter sp.
GCAGCCTTCCGGCGCGCAGCCGCAGCCTCCCGTCCAGCCCGCGCAGCCTCCGGGGGCACGGCCTCAGCCTCCTGCCAAGCGACGCCAGGCCCGGCCGCCAACCCCGCCGCCAAAGCGCCGCCACCGCCACGGCAATGCCACCCGCGCCCGCATCGGCCTCGTCGTCGTTTTCCTTCTCCTCTGCGTCGTCGAATTCCTTTTCGTCCTCGGAGTCCCGCCCGAATGGAAGCGCGTCCTGATCCCGTCCATCATCGTCTCATCCCTCTGGACGACCGCCCTGATCATCGCCCTCGCCTTCCGCCACGCATGGGCGCGGCTCATCCTCCTGGGCATCTTCGCGCTCGTGGCCGTCGCCGCGCTCGTCCTGATCCCCATGGCCTTTGAGAATCCGACCTTCCTCACGCCGCTGTTCGCCTCGCTCCTCGTCTCAGCCGGCAGCTTCGCCTGGCTCTTTTACTCCCGCGACATCCATCGCCTGACCAGCCGCGACCGCGAGTAGCCGCCGCCGGCCTTTCCCGATTTGCGGCGCGGGGATTTATGCTATGTCCTCCCCGCCCATGGAAAAGACGGACCCTCATCTCAAAGACACCCAGAGCGAACCCGACGACCGCCAAATCGCCATCGACCGCGTCGGCGTGCGCGCGCTGCGCTACCCGATGCAGGTCCGGGACAAGGCGCGCGAGGTGCAGCACACCATCGCCACCGCGGCGCTGACCGTCGATCTCCCGCACCATTTCAAAGGCACGCACATGAGCCGCTTCGTGGAGGTGCTCAATGAGTTCGGCCCCGAACTGCACGTCGATAACATCCGCGCCATCCTCCACGAACTCACTGTCCGCCTCGATTCCGAGTGCGCGCACGTGGATTTCGAGTTCCCGTTTTTCCTCGCGAAAGCGGCCCCGGTCACCGGCGCGGTCGGCATGATGGACTACACCGCCCGCTTTGCCGCCACGCTGGAAAAGGGCGTCGTCGATTTCGTCGTCACCGCCATCGTCCCCGTCACCACGCTCTGCCCGTGCTCAAAGGCGATCAGCGCGCACGGCGCGCACAATCAGCGCGGGCAGGTCACTTTTTCCATCCGCTTCACCAAGCCCGTCTGGATCGAGGACATGATCCGGCTCGTGGAGGACAGCGCATCCAGCGAGCTCTACAGCCTGCTCAAGCGCCCGGATGAAAAGGCCGTCACCGAGCGCGCGTACGAGAATCCCGTCTTCGTCGAGGATCTCGTCCGCAACATCGCCGCCCGCGCCAACGGCAATCCAGACATCACCTGGTATCGGATCGAGGCGGAGAATTTTGAATCCATCCACAATCACAACGCCTACGCACTGATCGAGCGGGCGGTGTAGGGTCCGGCCATGCTCTACCGCACGCTCGCCGTCCTCGTCGTCGCCTTCTGGCTGACCATGATCGGCCTGCTTGTGCGGAAAGAGGCCGGCCCTGCCGGCTCCGCGCTGCGCGAGGTCCCAGTCGGGCACGTCGTGAAACTCCTCCTCATGCACGAGCAGAGGTCGGATCTGAACATCCACAACGACAAACTCCGCGTCGGCTACGTGCGCATCCATCCGCAGAAGCGCAAGGGCGACCGCGAGCGCGTCATCGAGTTCTCGGGTCACGTGCAGATCATCGTCCCTGGCGTGGAAAGGCAGCGCGTGCAGTGGGACGGCGAGCTGGAGCTGGAGAAAACGCTGGCCACCCGCCGGTTCGCAATCGGCCTGACTTTTCGCGACCCCTCGCAGCGCTCCGATCTCGCGTCGCGCGTCGAGGTGGTCGTCGAGCCGGCGAAAAACCTCCTCACCTGGTCGCTGCACAGCCCCGGAATACCCGCCGGCCAGCCCCGCTCGTATTCGCTCGATGAAGCCGGCCTGCAAAGCGCGCTCGGGGAGCTGCTCGATCCGGCCGTGATCCCGCTGCTCCAGAAACAGACGCGGAGCCTCTCGCCTCCTGTCGTCAAGGCGCTCCAATCCTCCATGCTCATCCACGGCGAGAGCATCGACACCTACCTCGTCACCATCGAGCAGAGCGGCCAGACCCTCCTGGAGTGCGACATCAGCCAGCTCGGACAAATCCTCCGCGCAAAGACGCTCATCGGCTACACGCTCGCCCCGGACGACCTCGTGCCGTGATGCGTTCCGCTCTGCACTCCGCACTCTCACTTCTCCACTCCCCCGAATGATCCGCGCCCGCGCCCTCACAAAGAACTTCGGCTCCCTCCGCGCAGTGGACGGGCTCGATCTGGACATCGCGCCCGGAGAATTCTTCGCCTTCCTCGGTCCCAATGCCGCGGGAAAAACCACGACCATCAAAATGCTCGCCGGCCTGCTCCGCCCGACCTCCGGCACCGTGGAAATCGGCGGCTGCGACCTCCATCGCGAACCCGAGAAGGCAAAGGCCCAGCTCGCCTACGTGCCGGATTTCCCCTTCCTCTACGACAAGCTCACGGCCACTGAGTTCATGCGCTTCGTCGGCGACATCTACAGCATGGAGCGCCGCGCCATCGCCGCGGAGACCGGAGCGCTTTTTGAGAAATTCCACCTCGACGAATACCGCCACGAGCTCACCGAGAATCTCTCGCACGGCACCCGCCAGCGCCTTGTCATCGCCTCCGCCCTGCTCCACAGCCCGCGCGTTTTCATCATCGACGAACCCATGGTCGGACTCGACCCGATGCACGCCCGCATCGTGAAGCAGGAGTTCCGCGACCGCGCCCACGCCGGCATGACGCTCTTCCTCTCCACCCACCAGCTCAGCGTCGCCGAGGAGATGGCGGACCGCGTCGGCATCATCCATCACGGGCGCCTCATCGCCCTCGGCACCGTCGCCGAGCTGCGCGCCCGATCCAGCGAGAGCGGCGCCCTCGAGCGCATATTCCTCTCCCTCATCGACCAGGAGGAAGCGCACCGCGCGAATGCAAAATGACGAATGACAAAGGCAGCGCTGCCGCGTTCGTCATTCTGTCATTCCCCGTAGGCCCGCACGCGCGCCTTCCACCCTGCCAGCCACTTCTCCTCATGGCGCTCCGGCGGTGCATTGCGCACCCGCCGCGCCAGCACCGCCGCCGCGCTTTCCCCGAATTCCCGCGCCGCACCCGCACCGCTCCCGCGCATCCCGCCTAGCACCTGCAGCAGCCCCCACCCCTCGCCGCGATACCGCTCGCTCTCCTTCGTCCCCTCCCCCTTGAAATTCACATAGTCGATCAGCGCGAAGGTCCCCGCCGCGCTCCCCGCCAGCCGCTGGAATTGCGCCCGCACATTCTCCCGCTCCCCCGGCCGCGCCGCATCCAGCATCTTCGGCAGCGCCCTCTCCATCCGCTGCGCGAGAAAGCGCGCCTGCAGATGGATCGTCCCCGCCAGCAGCGTCCGCAGCGCCTTCATCTGCTCCCCTTGGAACGTCGCCTGAAACTCCGCCCGCGTCCCCCAAGGGCACGGATCGCCCGCCTTCAGCCAGGCCGGCAGCTTCGTCCCACTCTCCTCCAGGAAGCGCATCAGCGGCGGAAAGCTCTCGTCAAAAGGCCCGCGCACCCCGCGCGGATACCAGATGAAATGCCCGATCCCCAGCGACGCGAAATCCTCCCCCGCATTCCACGAAGTCAGCCCGTCGCGCGTCCCGCCGCATTCATTCTGCCACACCCGCCGCCCGACCGCGTCCAGCTCCCGGTCCGATAGCGCCAGGCCGTGCGCCGCAGTCAGCGTGAGTAAAAGGAGAGCGAGAAGTTTCATGCGCAAAAGGGTTCCGAAAAGCGGCGGGCGCGTGGGGCCGGCGGGACTCGAACCCGCAACCAAGCGATTATGAGTCGCCTGCTCTGACCATTGAGCTACAGCCCCGCTGGCGCGCTCGCGCGTCAGGGGGAAACCAATGCGCCAACATCCAGCGCCGACCAAGAGAATTCTCGCCGTGTATGCAAGCGGCGTGCAGGAGGAACGCGCGCGCCGTCGTTCCCACCGGACAACAACCGCACGCATCGCGCCGCATCTCCATCCGCGCACGCTACAGCCACCCGGGTTGCACTCTTCCGTTTACTCCGGTTGATACACGCGCAACTCGGCCTCGTGCCCATCGCGCTCGGGCACGGCGAGGAAGAGAAGGTCGAGTTCCGGGGAGAAGAAACACGTCCGCGCGCCGGCGCGCGTGACGATGCGGGCGGTGCGTTCGTATCGGTCGGCGTCCCGGCGCTGGATTACGTCGATGAATCCTTCGCCGCACGACACGTAAAGCCGCTGGCGCTTCGCGTCGAAAAATAGGTCGTCGGTGTCGCCGGAGATTTCGAGGTCGGTGACGACCCCTCCGCTGGCTGTGTCAAAGACGACGAGACGCGCGGGCTTTCGGCAGCCGACGAAAAGCCGCTTTGTTCCTTCGTCGAGCGTCATCGGAAAATTCGCCTGCCATTTCTCCATCGGCCATATCGCCACAATCTTCCGCTCCACGCGATCCACGACGGCTACGTGTCGCCTGCCGGGCACGTTTACAAAAATTCGCGGGCCGTGCGCTTCGAGTTGGAACGACTCCGGGTGCGCCGCGAGAGGAATGCTGTGCAGAAGCTTAGCCGTCGCCGGATCGGTGACACCGAGCGCGCCATCGCCGTAGCCGATGTAGATCAGCTTCGCCGCCGAGTCGAAGCGCACGTTGTCCGCGTCGTCCAGTGCGCCGAGCTGCGTGGCGGGTGCGTTCGTCGCCGCGTCGAACGCGCGAAAGGTGCCGTCGTCGCCGTTGGCGAAATAGAACCGATGCGGTTCCGCGAGCATGAGCGCCCCCGTGGGCTTGCGCAGGTCCGGAACGGTGTGCAGCCGCTTAAAGTCGGCCACATCGAGCACTTCGCCCGTGTTGTTTCCTAGCGCTGCCACGACGAGCCGCCGCGCGGCGACATCGCACGCGAAGTGGTCGAAGCGGCCCCTCACGTCCGGCAGCGGAATGGTGTGAGTCAGCCGCAATTGCTCCACCTCTGCGCCTCGCGCGATCACGCGCGCCGCCAACGAGCTGGCGGCGGTGAAAAGAAAATCGCGGCGCTTCATCTTCACTTCTCCCCGTAGCGGAAATCGTCGAAGAGAGTCACGCTATCCGCCTTCGTCCACACGCCGACCTTTCCAGCATCCTTGAAACGCGCATCGCTGGCCTCAATGACCTTCTTCCCGTCGAAAGTAACAGTGAACCCGCCCCCTTTGAAATCCACGCGCAGCGTGTGCCAGACGCCGGGCGCGACTTTCGTCCCGATACTTTCAAACGCCACGCGGCGCCCGCCGATCGTGTGATAGATCGCCACGTTATCTTCGAGCGCGTTGGCCCGCGCGATGTAGTAGTTGTCCGCGTCCTTCGCGCGCCAGACGACTCCGCCGGCCTGGTCTTCCTTGCCGCCGACCGCCTTGAATTTCACCTCCACGAATCCGTCCTTGAGCGCCGTGTCATTCTTCAGCGCCACCGGAAACTGTGCCTCGCCACGCTGCGCCAGCACATGCGGTTTGCTCGGCGCGTTGCCGTCTTTCTCGATGCTCCATTTCGCCGAGCCGTCGCCGGTCTGCGTGCCCGTCCACTTCCCGTCCCAGTGCCCCGGCAGCGGGCCGGGCTTGGCGTCGTCGAAGTTGTCGCCACCTGCGTGTGCGGTCACGGCGAGAGCGAGGAAGACGAGGGTTTTCATTTGGCGTCGAGCGTGGTGAGTGCGGCCTTGAGCGACTGGGCGAGAGTCAACGCCGGGCCGCGGCCCCAGTAGTGGAGAAAAATGTAGCGCGGCTCTTCCATCGCCATGTGATGATGGATGGCGACGACGTTCACGCCCGATTTTCGCAGCGATTTCAGGACACCCTGCAACTCTCCGGGCAGCACGCAGAAGTCGCCGTCCACAAGCGCGTCATCGTCGGTGCCGGCGAACGCGGCCCACGTATTCACGCCCATTTCCTTCCCCACGGTGCAGCCGCACGGCATCTTCGCGCTGCGTCCAAAGACGAACTTTGCCATGCCGTCTTTCGACTGACCTTTTCCGCCAAGCGTGCTTTC
>JAYTML010000735.1:0-1661 GCA_043728655.1 Chthoniobacter sp.
TGCCCCACTCCAGATAGCACTCCGAGCCGAAGATCGTGAGCAGCGGCACGGCGAGCACGAGCATGAAGCGCCGGAGCACGCGCGCCTTTTGCACCACGATCTCCCGCGCGCTGAGCGACGTGGTGAGCAGCACCTCCAGCGTCTGCTGCACGCGCTCGGAGACGATGGTATTCGCCGCCTGCACGCTGAGCGCGAGGATCGCCAGCGTGCCCGTGATCGCGGCGACGATGGACAGCATCTCGCTCTGCCAGCGGTAGGAGTTCATATCCAGCGAGGCGAGCGCGCAGAGGACGACGATTGGAAGCTCGATGGCGACGAGGATGCGGACGAGGTAGTGGACCTTGCCGAGCGCCTTGCGCGTCATCTCGCGCCACGCGATCGGGTCGTCATCCGGCAGGCTGCGCCCCTCGCGCAGGAGCATGCGGTGGCCGGTGATGCGGTTCGCGCGCTGCATCAGCCCGTCGAGCCGGCGGAAGAGGCGGAGGAAGAAACTCGACGCCGGCAGGAAGGCGCGCCGGACGAGAAAGACGCGGGCGAGGGACAGAAACACCGCGACCGAGACGAGGATGGGGATGCTGCGGAGCGCGATTTCGCCCAGCGTCTTGCCGGAGTTCTCGAAATGGAGCGCCGGTGGGATGAGCATGAGGAAAATGTCGTCGGGGTCCGACCCCAGCGAGCGAATCGTCGCAATGCGCCAGAGCGCGAGGAGGAGGAGCGGGCCGAGGTACACGGCCACGGCGAGCAGGTAGGTGGACAGCAGCGCGGAGACCGTGGTGCGGCACCACGCGGAGCAGAGCAGTGCGAGCGCGCCGACCTGCAACGCAGCCAGCACGAGCGCGTAAAGGCCGGAGGCGAGCGCCTCGGGAGTCACGCCGCCAAATGCGTAGGCGATGGCGGCAAGCGGCATCGCGAGGAGGAGAAAGGAGAGCATCGGCACGAGGCCGCCGAGGAACTTTTGCAGCACGATGGACCACGGGCCGAGGTCGGTGAGAAAGAGCAGCACGAGAGAGTCGCGCTCCTTTTCCTCCGCGATCCGGCCGCACATCATCGCGGGCAGAAAGAGCCCGATGCCGATGAACTGGAGCACCAGAATGCTCTCGAACATGTCCCGCCCGGCGCCCATGACGGAGAGCGGATCGTACTTCCCACGCCACAGCCACCGCGGAGCCATCGCCGCAAAGACCGCGAACAGCACCAGCCCGTACACCACGCGCAGGACGTAGGTCCGCCGCCGTGCAGCCGACTCCGTCAGCTCCTTCGCGAGCAGCGGCATGGAGAAAAAGCGGAGCAGAGCGGTCATCATCCGGGTAGCGCGCGCGTTCCCCGGCAGCCGCCGCGCCGCCTTCGATGTTGGACGTTGAGCGTTGAGCGTTGAGCGTTCATCTGCGCACAGCTCACGCCGTCTTCCCTTCCGTCAGCTTCATGAAGGCCGTCTCCATATCCATCGCGTCCGGCTGAAACATGCGGATGCGCGCGCCCAGCCCGTGCAGCGCGGCGCACAGCGCCTCCACGCTCATCTCGTCCTCGCGGAGCTGCACGCCGAGCCGGTCCGGCTGCTCGTCCACGGCCGACACATGCGGGAGCGCGCGGATTGCCGCGATCAGCTCGGGCGTCGGATTCGCGAGCTGCACATGCACCGTGCGGCGCAGGCTGAGCGCGCG
>JAYTML010000736.1:0-5455 GCA_043728655.1 Chthoniobacter sp.
TTGAGCATGACGTCGCTCAGGCCTTCGATGCGTGCGACGCCGTCGCCGATCTCACGGACGATGCCGACGTTGGATTTCGTCGTCGTGGTCTTGAGGCCGCTGATTTGGGATTCGAGTTCTTGCAGGATGCTGCTCATGGTGTGGGGCGATTAGGCGTGGGTGAGTTGGGTTTCGAGGCGGGCGAGTCGCTCGCGGACGGAGCTGTCGAAAACGTCGCTGCCGATTTTGATGCGGAGCCCGCCGAGAAGCTCGGGCGAGACTTTGAATTCTGTGGTGAGATCTTTGCCATACTTGGCCTGCAGGTTGGCGAGAAGCTGTTCGCCCGTCTTCTTGTCCAGCGGCGTGGCGCTTTCCACTACGGCATGATGCTTGGCGACTTCGAGCCGGACGAGGCGCTGATATTCCTTGAGGATGCCGAGGAAGTTGCGCGGCTTGTTTGCAACGACCGACTTCACGACGGCAGACGCTTTCTTCTCATCAAGGCGGCCACCGGCGAAGCTGGCCTGGAAAAGCTGCTTCGTCAGCTTGCGTGAGTCTTTGTCGAGCTTCATGGCGGCAGGCAGGCGGCTTAGGCGGCGACTTCGCGCGCGGCCTCTTCGGAGAGGCGCTTTTGGTCGTCGGCGTTGAGAACCTTGCCGGTGACTTTGGCGGTCGTGCCGATCACGAGACGGCCGACTTCACGCTTGAGCTCGCCGAGCATTTTCGCGTGCTCATTGGCAGCCGCTTCGCGTGCCTTGGTGAGGATCTGCTCGGCCTCGCCGATCGCACGCTGCGTCTCGCGCTCCTTCACCGAAGCCGCGCTGGCGCGAGCCTCGTCGATCATCTTCTGCGCCTCGGCGTTGGCCTTGGTCAGAATCTCCTGGTAGCGCTGCTCGGACTCGGCGAGCTGCTGCTTGATCTTGTCTGCGTTGGCCAGCCCGTCGGCGATGCGCTTGCGGCGCTCTTCGAGGACGGTGAGGATCGGCTTGTAGGCGAATTTCTGGAGGAGAAACGCGACGATGCAGAAGCTGATGATCTGCGAGAAGAAAAGCCAGGCGTTGAAGCCAAACGTCTCGCCCGTGCGCTGTGCGCTATCGACGAGGCTGTCCACGATGCCGCCTTCCGCGGCTAGGAGAGGGATGAAAGTCATAGGATGCTGGATGAAGAAAAATCGCAAAAGCAGGCGCGGGACCGTCGCCGGTCCCGCGCCGCTGAATTACTTCACGAGGAAGATGGCGAAGAACACGATGCCTTCGGCGAAGGCGGTGCTCAGGATCGCCTGCACGAGGATCGGGGTGGCCGCGCCGGGATTCCGGCCGACCGCTTCCGACGCCTTCATGCCGATGAACCCCACGCCGAGTGCTGCGCCGAGGGCGGCGAGACCGACGTGAAGGCTGCCGGTGACTCCGACTGCTTCTGCCAACATGGTTGCGATTGTCATGATGTTTCCTTTGGTTTGCTGTTTTTCCCACCGATCCCCGCAGGTTGCCCACGGTCAGACCGGCGAAAGTATTGAATGTCTAGTGGTGCCCTTCCTCGTGCTGGCAGATGAGCAGCGTGAAGACCGCCGTGAGGAGCATGAAAACAAGCGCCTGAACGAGGCCGACGAGCAGCTCCATGAAATAGAACGGGACCGGAATGAGCCACGACAGCGCGGGCACGAGATTCGACATCGACTCGAGCATATTCTCGCCGGCGAAGACGTTGCCGTAGAGACGGAAACTGAGAGACACCGGCCTGAACATGATCGAGACGATTTCCAGGAAGCCGACCAGGATGAAAACAACGACCATCATCGCCTTCATGAATCCTTCGGTTTTCCCCTTCGGCCCGAAGATGTGCATGATGAAACCGCCGGGGCCGTTGGCCTGCAGCGCCCACACGATCCAGCACGCGAAGAACACCGTCGCCATCGCCAGCGTCATGTTGAGGTCGGCATTCACTCCGCGGAAAAGCGGTCGCGAAATGTGCTCCAGCCCGCCCTGCGCGTTCGGAATGCCCCAGCCGATTGTGCCGACGCCGGGAATCAGGCCTGCCCAGTTTGTGAACAGGATGAAGATGAAAAGCGTGGCGAAAAACCAGAACGTCTTCTTCACCAACTCGTGGCCGATGATGCTTTCGAGAAAGTCGTGCAGACTCTCCACAAGCCATTCCCAGAAATTCTGCGCGCCGTCCGGCACGTCCTTGATCTTCCTGGTCGCATATTGCGCGAAGAGGATGATGCCAATCGCGACGATCCATGTGACGATCATCGAGTTGGTGACCTTGAAAATCCCGAGGTCGATTAGCGGCGCATCGGGCGTGAGACCCTCGTGCGCGTGCTCAGCGTGCGCGCCCGGCTCAGCCGCAGTCAGCGTCTCCCGGCCGGCGGCATCCCCATTCGCCGCATGCACGGCGGCACCCACCAGCCCAAAACAGGCCACGAATGCGACGCAAAGCGTGATCAGTCGGAGCCACCGAGCCAAGATGGCCGGCGAATGGATGTTGAAGGCGGGGTTACTCATTTCCAAAAAAGGGACAAAACCTGAAGCGCATGTCATCGAGGGACTCGACCGTGAAATTCACCGCGAGGAGGAGGTCTCGCGCACACCCGCTTCGGGCATTGCGACGCCGATAAAACAGCGACGCGGCAGGTGTGGCAAGAACTTTGTGAAATTTTTCACAAACTTTCAAAAGGAGAGGAATTTGCGCCGGGGTCTGAAAACTTCCGGGCAGCCGGCAGCCTGACTAAGGCGCTGTCGTCACTTCCGTCGCGCGCAGGATCGGTTCGTTGTCGTCCTGGAACACATCGCGGAACAGCTTTCCCTGGATCAGGTCGCTATGATCGTCGATTCGACCGTAGGTGGATTTCTGATTTGCGGTCTGCCCCGCTTCATTCGACACGAAAAAGCCCTTGCCCGGCACGGCGACGATGCCGGAGAGCGCGCCGCCCCGATTGTTTCCGAACGGCGATAGCTCCAACTCCTCCCACGGGACATTGAGGCTCCCAAGCACGTTCATCGCGTCATCAAGCACTGTAATGGCGCGCTCCCGCCAGCGCGTGACAAAAACCCGCTGCCCGTCGATCGCCACATCCATCGGCCCCTTGACCTCCACGGATTTCACGTCTTTTCCACCCGGCAGCATCTTGAAAACCTTGTCGCCCTTCAGATCGACGACCCAGATATTCCCGTTCGCATCAACCTTCACGCCGCGCAGATCCTGCGCACCCGGAACCTTAAAAACCCCGCTCCCATCAAACCCTCCTAGCGTCGCGGAACTCAGGCCTTCGCCGTTCTCCTTCAGCACCCAGCGGGAAAGCGTCCCATCGTCCCGATCCGAACCGTAAAGCACCAGTTCACCGCCCTCACGCGCTGTCGCGACACTATCGACAATGCCCGCGGGAATGCGCAGCAGACGCGTTTCGAGCGCCGCGTCATAAACCTGCACGGCGCTGTTGTCGCAGATATAGACCCGCCCCTTGTCGTCCGTAGCGATCCCTTTCGACAGGATGCCGGGGAGCACGGCGACCGTCGCGCGCTCGAAATCGGCAACCGAAATCTGAATCCTCCGCACCTCGCCCGCATTGTTAAAGCTGTGGTGATAGCCGGCGTAGAGATACTTGCCGTCCGGCGAAATCGCCAAACCGCGGGTGTGTCGCGGCGAAACCTTCTGAGGATGGCCGAAAACAGTGCGGCTGGTATCAATCAGATACTGCACCGTCCACTTGTAGGCGTCTCCCGCGGATGCCGGCAGCAGGCCCATCGGCAGTGATGCCGCGATGGCGAGCGCCAGACGGACTTTGGTCGAAAAAGGGTTCTTCAGGCGTGCGGAAAGCATCGAAGGTTGGTGAATCAAAGATTCGCGGGGGGCGGGCGGGCGGAATTGGGCTGCGCAAAGTGTCGGTTCGATTTCGCGTTGTCAACAATGTCAGCAGTTATACCGACAGAAATCGCGGGAAGCAGACTCCCAGGCGTGTCAGGAGGCTCGGTCCGGGCAGCGTGGAATCGAGAGCCCTAGCTGCCTCCGGGGGAATGATGCGCCCCTCCCGCACCAGCAGATGCTGCAAATCGCGGGTTGTATTTCCGATGGAAAACTTCTCCGCCGCCGACCGCTGGCCGCACCTCCCGAGGCGCTCCGCGAGCGCGGGATCACGCAGCAGTTTTTCCATCGCATCAGCCAGCAGGGCCGGATTATTCGGCGCCGCGAGCAGCCCGTCTTCGCCATCGCACACCATCTCCGGCACACCGGCGACCCGTGTCGAGACCACGGGCAGCCCGCACGCCATCGCCTCCACGATCACCGTTGGCAGATTGTCGCTTCCCCCGCCGGCCTCCACCACGCAGGCGAGGACGAAAAGGTGCGCGCCGGCTAGCAACTGGCGCACATCCGCCTGCGGGAGCGGCCCCAGGAGCTTCACCACGCCGCCCAGCGCCGCACCGTCGATCTGTGCCTGCAACTCCCCTTCCAGCGGGCCTCCACCGACGATCACGCATTCAAACTCCAGCCCGCGCCCGCGCAGCAGTCCGCACGCGGCGATCAAATCCGGAAATCCCTTCTTCGCCACATAACGGCCCACCGAGAGGATCCGCGGCACACCGCCAGCCGCCGCGCGCGGCGGAAATCCCTCCATCGCGATCCCATTAAACACGCGGAAGGTTTTTCCGCGCGCGGCCCGATGCTTCTCCTCCATCCAGCGCCGCGCGTGGTCGGTTTCGGTCACCACAAAGCGCGCACCGCTCACCAGATCGGCATTGGAAACGGGAAAGCGCGTCTCGCAAAAAATGTCATTCGCATGGCCGGTAAAGCTGTAGCTGAAACCGAAGATCCGGCGCAGCCACCACGCAGTCCGCGCAGCCACGCCGCCGAAATGCGCATGCACATGCCGGATCCCCCGCGCGCTGAGCAGGGGCGCCAGCCAGATCGCCTCGAAAATCCGCTGCGAATCCGGCTCATCGCGCCAGCGCGACATCGCCCGCCGCGCCCGCCGCGAAAGCTTTCCCGCGCTGCGCCGCGCATCCACCTCGGCGCGCAACACCTTTTCCTCTGCCATGTAAAACACCTCCGCATCCGTCTCCGCCGTCAGATCCACCGGGTCGTCCGGCCTGCGAATCGAGACAAGCCACGGCTCCATCCCGCGCCGCACCATCTCCACCGCTTCGCGATAGACGAAAGTCTGCACGAACGACGGGAACCGCTCGAAGAGGTAGGCGAAGGAATTCACAAGGCGTGAGGAACGACGGATGAATGGCGGCGTGTCGATGCGCACGGGCGCGGGCACGCGCCACCCAATCCGTCATCGGTCCTTCGGATTTCACCCGTCATTCCGTCCTCGGTCATTGGTCATTTTCCCGATCTCCCGCGCTTCATCGTAAAAGCCCTCCAGCCGCTTGATCGCCGCGCCCTGCTCAAACTCCTCCCGCACCGTCCGCGCCGCGGCCTGGCCTAGGATGTATAGAAAATCCGTCTCCGCCGTGATCTGCCGCATCGCCCCGAA
>JAYTML010000737.1:0-1634 GCA_043728655.1 Chthoniobacter sp.
GTCTCCGCCTGCTCGACCGCCTGCCACGCCATCGGCGAGGCCTGGCGCATGATCCTGGAGGACGACGCGGATGTCTTCCTCGCAGGGGGCTCCGAGGCCACGATCGTGCCGATGGGCATGGCCGGTTTCGCCGCCATGCGGGCGATGAGCACCCGCAACGACGCGCCGGAGAAAGCCTCGCGCCCCTTCGACAAGGACCGCGACGGCTTCGTCATGGGCGAAGGCGCGGGCGTGGTCGTGATCGAGGAGCTGGAGCATGCGAAGAAGCGCGGCGCGCGCATCTATGCCGAACTCGTGGGCTACGGCCTGACCTCCGACGCCTACCATATGAGCGCCCCGCACCCCGAGGGCGCCGGCGCGACGCGCTGCATGGCGATGGCGTTGAAAAAGGCCGGGCTCACCACGGCGGATGTCGATTACATCAACATGCACGGCACCTCCACGCCCGTCGGCGACGTGTGCGAGACGAACGCGATCAAGGCGCTCTTCGGCGAGCGCGCGAAAAACGGGCTGACCCTCAGCTCGACGAAATCCATGACCGGCCACCTCCTCGGCGCCGCCGGCGCGGTCGAGACCATCGCCTGCGTGCTGGCCATGCGCGACAGCCTCATCCCGCCGACGATCAACCTCGATGAGCCCAGCCCCGAATGCGACCTCGACTACGTCCCGCACACCGCCCGCGAGAAAAAGATCAAGGTCGCGCTGAACAACTCCTTCGGCTTCGGCGGCCACAACGCCACCCTCGTCGTCCGGGAGTTTGCCGGCTAGCGGAACGCCGCGGGAAAACGCGGAGCCGTGCGCCAGCGGGACGGGGTCTGCATTGTCGAAACGGGCGGCCTCCCACATGGGCCGATTTCTGAGGAGAAAGTCCGAAACCCGGACTCGCGCTCTCCCGCCTTCGGAGGTTTTGTCAGGACCGTCATCATCCCCATGAGAATACTCCTCCTCCTCTGCGCCCTCGTCTTCACCGCCGCCGCCAATGCGGCGCCGCGTCCGATCCGCGTGCTCTTTCTCGGGCACGAGGACACGAAGGTTCACAACAGCAGCGCGAACGCGGCGCTGCTCATGGAGAAGTTCGGGCGCGACGCGATCTACTTCGACTACTCCGCCACGCCGGAGTGCCTGAATCGCGAGACGCTCAGCCATTACGACGCGCTGATGCTTTACGCGAACCACGAGAAGATCACGCCCGATCAGTTCAGCGCGCTCAGTGCATTCGTCGAAAGCGGCCGCGGTTTTCTGCCGATCCACTGCGCCAGCGCGTGCTTCGGCAATGAGCCGCGGTTCATCGCGATGGTGGGCGGCCGTTTCAAGACGCACGGCACCGGCGTCTTCAAGGCGACGATCGTGGACAAGGCGCACCCGATCATGCAGGGCGTGAAGGAATACGAAACGTGGGACGAAACCTACGTCCACGACCAGAATAACGCGCAGGGGCGCAAGCTGCTCGCCGAGCGGGTCGAGGGCGCGGCGCGCGAGCCGTGGACATGGGTGCGCGAGCAGGGCAAGGGGCGCGTCTTTTACACAGCGAGCGGGCACGACACGCGCACATGGGGCAACGCGGATTTCCAGCTCATGCTGCGCAATGCGATCCTCTGGTCCGTGGGCGATGCGGTGAAGCGCGACTGGCAGGC